>NZ_AKIS01000087.1:0-24998 GCF_000277005.1 Pontibacter sp. BAB1700
GCAGTTTCCTCGTCGCTTATCTGCAGTTCGATACCTCCTTCACGCTCCAGGTGGGCGATGTCCTCCTGGTTCATTTGCTGTACAGCGGCGGCCACGAGTTTCATCTTCGGACCGAATACCTGACCCAGCTTCTTGAAGTTCGGCTTGATTTTCTTCACCAGAATGCCCGACGTATCGTCGATGTACTCCACGTGCTTGATGTTCACCTCACTCATAATCAGGTCTTCTACGGCCTGAATTTGCTGACGGGTCTTGTCATTGAGCACAGGTATAAGGATACGCTGCAGCGGCTGGCGCACTTTGATGAAGTGTTTCTTGCGCAGCGAGTGCACTAGCGATGAAATGGTCTGGGCCAACGCCATGCGTTCTTCCAAATCCTTGTCGATAGCCGAATGTTCTACCTCTGGGTAGTAAGCCAGGTGTACCGATTCCTCTTTGTGCTTGCCGCTCACACCGTTCAGGTCGCGGTAGAGTTGCTCGGCGTAGAACGGCGCGATAGGCGACGCCAGTTTGGCAATCGTCTCCAGACAGGTATAGAGCGTCTGGTAAGCGGCCATCTTGTCTTCGTTGTACTCGCCTTTCCAGAAGCGTTTGCGGTTCAGGCGCACGTACCAGTTACTCAGGTCGTCCACAACGAAATCCTGTATCGCACGGGCAGCACGGGTTGGGTCGTAGTCTTCCAGATAGGAATCCACGTCGGCAACCAGCGTGTTCAGCTTCGAGGTAATCCAGCGGTCGCTTTCGGTTCTGCGCTCCAGCGGCACTTCGTCCTCGGCAAAGGTGAAGTTATCCAAGTTAGCGTATAGCGCGAAGAAAGAGTAGGTGTTCTGCAACGTACCGAAGAAACGGCGCTGTGTCTCCACCACCCCCTCTGGGTTGAACTTCAGGTTATCCCAAGGTGGCGCATTGGCGATCATGTACCAGCGCACGGCATCAGGTCCGTACTTACCGATCATCTCAAACGGGTCGATAGCATTGCCGAGGCGCTTGCTCATCTTGTTGCCGTTCTTGTCGAGCACCAGACCGTTGGCGATTACGTTCTTGTAAGCCACGCTATCCTCCAGCATTACCGCCAAAGCGTGCAGCGTAAAGAACCAACCGCGTGTCTGGTCAACACCCTCGGCGATGTAGTCAGCCGGGAAGTTCTGACGGAAGATATCTTCATTCTCGAGCGGGTAGTGCCACTGTGCATAAGGCATGGCGCCTGAATCAAACCAAACGTCGATCAGGTCTGTCTCTCTGTACATTGGCTTTCCGGAGTCGCTCACCAGCACGATGTTGTCCACATACGGACGGTGCAGGTCATTGATCTCCACCGAAGCCTCCATCAGGCCAGCGTCCACGGCACGGTCTATCTCCTCGCTCAGTTGCTGGATAGAGCCAATGCAGATTTCCTCCTCGCCGTCCTCGGTTCTCCAGATAGGCAGCGGCGTACCCCAGTAGCGCGAGCGCGACAGGTTCCAATCCACCAGGTTCTCAAGCCAGTTACCGAAACGGCCTGTACCGGTTGACTCTGGTTTCCAGTTGATGGTCTTGTTCAGTTCAATCAGGCGGTCCTTTACAGCCGTAGTCTTGATGAACCAGCTGTCCAGCGGATAGTAAAGCACGGGCTTGTCCGTACGCCAGCAGTGCGGGTAAGTGTGCTCGTATTTCTCTACTTTAAAGGCTCTGCCCTCTTCTTTCAGTTTGATGGCAATCAGTATGTCAGTCGGCTTGTAGTCAGCCGCCGACTCGTCTTCGCCGGTGTAGTTTTTCACGTACATGCCGGCAAAGTCAGTCACCTCTTTCACGAAGCGGCCTTGCTTGTCCACGAGCGGCATCGGTTTGCCGTTCTCGTCCTCTACTAGCAATGCAGGTATGTCGTTCTGAGCAGCTACCCTAAAGTCGTCTGCACCGAAGGTTGGGGAGATATGCACGATACCGGTACCGTCTTCTGTCGTTACGAAGTCGCCTACCACTACTCTAAAGGCTGGCTTCTCTGGCTGCACGTAAGGCATCAGCTGGTGATATTCCACGCCTGCCAAATCGCGGCCCTCGAACTCCTCTACTATCTTGTAAGGAATCAGCTTGTCGCCCGAGCTGTAATCGGTCAAAGCCAGGTCAGCTGCCTTCGGGTTGAAGAAGCGGCTTACCAAGTCTTTCGCCAGGATAACCGAGATCGGCTCGTAGGTATAGGGGTTGTAGGTACGCACCTTCACGTACTTGATACCCTTGCCCACCGCCAGCGCCGTGTTGGCAGGAAGCGTCCAAGGCGTGGTCGTCCAGGCCAGGAAGAACACTTTCTCCTCCTCGTACTCGAACAGGAACATGTTGCGGGTGATTTTCTTCACCTCGAACTGCGCCACAATGGTCGTATCCTTCACCATCTTGTAGCAACCCGGCTGGTTAAGCTCATGTGAACTCAGACCCGTGCCTGCGCCCGGCGAGTAAGGCTGGATGGTATAGCCCTTGTACAAGTAGCCTTTGTCGTATAGGCGCTTCAACAGAGCCCATACCGACTCAATGTATTCGTTCTCAAATGTGATGTACGGATTGTCCAAGTCCACCCAGTAACCCATCTTCTCAGTCAGGTCGTCCCACTGGCTCTTGAAACGCATCACCGTTTCGCGGCAGCGCTGGTTGTACTCCTCTACCGTTATCTTCTTGCCGATATCCTCTTTCGTGATACCCAGCTCTTTCTCCACCTGCAGCTCCACGGGCAGACCATGCGTATCCCAGCCGCCTTTGCGGTTCACCTGGAATCCTTTCAGGGTCTTGTAGCGGCAGAAAATGTCTTTCACGGCGCGGGCCATCACGTGGTGGATACCCGGCGTACCGTTCGCCGACGGCGGTCCTTCATAAAACACGAAAGGCTTGTGCCCCTCTCTTGTCGTCACCGACCGCTGGAAGATGTTGTGCTCCTTCCAGAATGCCAGCACGTCTTCGCCTACCTGGGCGTAGTTCAGGTTTTTGTACTCGTTATACTTTGCCATGTTAAGCACTTACTTCTTCAGGTAATTCTTCTTCAAATTTCAACTTCAGCTGGTTCAGGTCTAGCTCCTCGTCCTCGTGCTCCAGGTAGAACTCATCGTAGTGCTCTATCAGGCGTACGGGTCGCGCTTGTACTTGCCGCTATCAAAGCTCATCAGCAAAGTTGGCAATATAATCAGGTTTGTGAATAATGCAATCAACAAACTCACCGACATCAGCACGCCAAGGGCCTTGGTACCGCCAAATTCAGAGAAGGCGAATATCACAAAACCGAAGAACAGGATGATGGACGTGTAAATCATACTCGTGCCCGCCTCTGTCAAACTGGTCGTGATGGCGCGACTCACGTGGAACCCGTTGCTCAGCAATTCGCTGCGGTACTTGGCCAGAAAGTGAATCGAGTCGTCAATGGCTATACCCAGCGCAATGCTGAAAATCAGCGCCGTGCTCGGCTTCAACGGTATGTTGAAAACTCCCATCAATCCGCCCGCAATCAGGAGCGGTATCATGTTGGGAATCACCGAAATAATCACTACCCTCGCCGACTTAAACAACAAAGCGATGACAATAGTTACCAACACGAATGCCAGCACCAGACTCGAGCGCAGGTTGTTGATTAAGTATTCGTTTCCTTTGATGAACAGGAGCGTCGTACCCGTCAGGCTGACCTTGGTCTCGGCGCCTGTTTCGTCGCGGGTAAAGGTCATGGTGTTGCCCTCTTCCGTCACACTCACGCCTTCGCCGCCGTAAATCTCGTGCAGCTCTGGTTTTATTTTGCTGATGATTAAGGTGTCGAGCTCTCTTGAACCTGCGTCGGCTACTTTGAGCGAGATTCGGGCGGTCTGACCTGTGCTGTCTACAAACGAGCGCAACAGGCGCTGGTTGTCGCCGCTGTCCTGTTTGGCCAGATAGCTGAACACGAAGTTGCGCTCCGTGTTGTCAGGCAGGCGGTACGAGTTTGGGTCGCCTTCATAAAAGGCCTGCGTGGCCGTCTTCACCAGTCCCACAATGGAAATCGGGGCGGACAGGATGGGCTGGGTGCGCAGGAAGTCTTCGAGCTGGTTGAGTTTGTTCAGGTTCGGCAGCCGCATGACGCCTTGCTTTATACCTGTGTCCACAATGATCTCGAGCGGCATGACCCCGCTGAAGTGGTGCTCAAAAAAAGCCAAATCGGCATTGACGCTACTCTCGGCTGGCAAGTCATCGACCATGTACGAGACCGTCTTTACTTTGTAGATTCCCCAGAACGAAGCCAGTAACGCCACGATGGTGAAGAAGTAGACCAGGTGCCGCTTATGGTGCACCAGGTGGTCGAGGAACTCCAGAAACTTGTTGAGCGGCTTTGCGTCGAGGTGGCGCAGCTGCCGTGGCGTAGGCGGCGGCAGGTACGAGAACACCACGGGTATCAGCACGATGCTGATGATGTAAGTCACGAAGATGTTAATGCCCGCCACAACGCCGAACTCGTACAAAATAGCCACATGCGTGAAGGTGAACACGATAAAACCAATCGCCGTGGTCGTGTTCGTCACCAGGTTCACCACGCCAATCTTGCTGATGACCCGCGCCAGCGCCATGATTTTGTTGCCGTGCTTGCGGTAGTCGTAGTGGTAGCGCGTGAGCAAATAAGTAGTGTTCGGTATACCAATTACCACTAGGATGGCAGGTATAAGCCCCGTGAGGAGCGATATCTTGTAGTCGAGTATGGCCAGTGTGCCGAGCACCCACACCACGACCATGCTGATCATCAGGAGCGGGAAGATAACGGCGTAGAATGAACGGAAGAAGATAAAGAGCGTTATACCTGTCACCAGCAAAGCCAGCACCAGGAACATCTTCATTTCAGCCGCCACTTTGGTTGTCATGACCGCCCTTACAAACGGTAGACCCGCATAATGCAGCTTTATACCTGTCTTCTTGGCAAAGGCCTCGGTATGCTCCATCACATCGTCCATCACCTGCACGCGGCGGGCCGAGTTCAGATAGGCAGGGTCAACAGTAACGGCCAGTAAAGTAGCTCCAGTCTTCTGGTTGATGATTTGCCCATCGTAGAAACCTGATTGCGCACCACCCGCAGCATGCTGTCGAGTTGCGCCTGCGTCTGCGGCATGGGATTAAAGATGGGAGCTGTGGTGAATTTGCGGTCGGCGGTGTCTTTCACGACCTGTACCAGGTTGGGCAGCGAAATAACGGCCTTCACGCCATCCACCGTGTTTAGTTGGTCCGACAGGCTTTTGAGTTCGCGGAAGTTGTCGAGTTTGTAGGCTTTGGGGCTCTGCATACCCACCACGAAGATATTGCCATCTTCGCCAAAGGTTTCCTTGAAACGCTGGAAGTACATCATGTCCGGGTCATCCGGCGACACGACATTGGCGAAATCGTACGACATTTCTGCGTCTTTGGCTTTGTAGCCCATAAACGCAGTCAGCAAAGCAAGCAGGATGAGCAGCCTCAGCCTGTTTTTTTATAATAAAAATGGCAATCTTATTCCACATGGTCCCCAATAATTCGGCAAAGGTAAGGAATTTTAATTTTTCCGGGGACTTCGATTCGGGATATGCGGCCTCCTACCGCCTGATGCTGTCAACTTTAGGTAAAGTGAATCTATATCTGTCATCTCGACAGAATGGAGAGATCTGGATTTGTTGGAGGCAGTGACTATACTCCAGATTTCTCCCGATGGTCGAAATGACACAATAATCATTAAATTGACGGCATTGCCCCTACCTCTTGAGACGTTTCATACTGTTCGATTGACATACTCTCTTTTGTCACCCTGATAGAATCTTGGTAAAGGGAGCCCCTACCCCCACGTAGCAGAGGCCAATATCCCCATCAACCAAGATTCTCTGTAGAATGACAGGAAGCTGAATTCTATATTTCAGAATCTATCACATCAGTTCTAGCTCCTGACTATTAGATTTGAATAGATCTGTACAGGTATAAAAAAGCCCCTGCCGTGTGGGCAGAGGCTCTCAATCTCTATTTAAAGGTGAATTATTTCTTTTTCCTGGAGGAAGAAGCTGAGTTGGATGATTTGTTCTCAGGCACACAGTTCGGTACCTGCTTTCCATCCTTCTCTTTCATCCCCACTTGCTCGTAGCCCTTCCAACATGGGTCTTTTTCAGAGCTGTTCTTCGATTTAGATGTGTTTGCCATAGCTTTTGGTTTGATGGTACATACGTGTATAACTCCTGGTTTGCCTCATTTGTTTTGTATTGAGCTTTAGTCTCCTAAAGGTTTATACACGCTGTATTTTGCACATTCATTAGGTATAGATTTTCACTTCAGCTACACCTTTATAACTCTTGCTAACTACAATTAACTTTTAAGTTATGCCCATGTGCATAAATTGCAATATAATAGAATACTTCTCACTGATTATTAATTAATTAAACCCTAAATCAATCCCCTCTTATGTCAATTTTTCCACATGGAACATATTGTTACTTAACATAATAATAACACTTTCATGCATTTTAGGACAAATATGGACCATAGCTAGATATAGCTTATCAATAGCAGATAGCTATACCTGCAAAATAAAACAGCCTGCAACACTTAAGTCGCAGGCTGTTCTTTGTAGCTATACCTAATATAACTTAGGCCAGCTTCTCAAATATGCTCTTGAAGTTAACGGCTTTGTCGATGTAGCTGTGCAACTCGCCGATTGGCATGCGCACCTGCTCACGGGAGTCACGGTCACGTACGGTTACAGTGTTATCCTCCAATGTTTGGTGGTCCACGGCAATACAGAACGGCGTACCGATCAGGTCCTGACGGGTATAGCGCTTGCCGATGGAGTCACGCTCTTCATAAATCATGTTGAAGTCGTAACGCAGCGAGTTGAAGATCTCAGTCGCCTTCTCCGGCAGTCCGTCTTTCTTCGTCAGCGGCAGGATGGCGGCTTTCACCGGAGCCAGCGCTGGATGGAACTTCAGGAAAGTACGGCTTTTGGTGGCATCGCCTTCGGTAATCTCTTCCTCGGTATAGGCGCTGCAAAGCGTCATCAGGAACAGGCGGTCAGCGCCTACGGATGTTTCCACCACGTACGGGATGTAGTTACCATACGGCTTGCCGTCCTCATTCAGGTCGTTGTCGAAGTACTGCATTTTCTTGCGGCTCAGCTCCTGGTGCTGCGTCAGGTCAAAGTCAGTGCGGGAGTGTATACCTTCCACCTCTTTGAAACCGAATGGGAACTTGAACTCGATGTCCACGGCGGCGTTGGCGTAGTGGGCCAGCTTCTCGTGGTCGTGGTAGCGCAGGCTCTCGGCCGGTATGCCGATGGCCTGGTGCCACTTCTTGCGGGCTTCCTTCCACTGGTTGTACCATTCCATTTCCGTGCCGGGGCGTACGAAGAACTGCATTTCCATCTGCTCAAACTCGCGCATGCGGAAGATGAACTGACGCGCCACGATCTCGTTACGGAACGCCTTACCGATCTGCGCGATACCAAACGGCACTTTCATGCGGCCGGTCTTCTGCACATTCAGGAAGTTCACGAATATACCCTGTGCCGTTTCCGGACGCAGGTAAATGGTGCTTGAGTCTTCGGCCACAGAACCTACCTGCGTCGAAAACATCAGGTTGAACTGACGCACTTCGGTCCAGTTGGTGGTACCGGAAATAGGCATTTAATGTCTTCACGGATGATCAGCTCACGTACTGCGTCGAGCTCTTCAGCACCCAACAAACGACCCATCTCCACGAGCAGCTCGCTCGCTTTGTCGTAGTGGCCGTCGGCTTCGTACTGGGCGGCTTTCTCTTCTATCAGCACGTCGGCGCGGTAGCGCTTCTTCGAGTCCTTGTTGTCGATCATCGGGTCGTTGAAGCTATCCACGTGACCGGAGGCCTTCCAGGTATGCGGGTGCATGAAAATGGCGGCGTCTATACCTACCACGTTCTGGTGCAACTGCGTCATGGACTTCCACCACAGGTTCTTAAGGTTATTCTTCAGCTCTACGCCCATCTGGCCGTAATCGTACACGGCTTGCAGACCATCATAGATCTCGCTCGACGGGAATACGAAGCCATACTCCTTTGCGTGCGAGATGATATCTTTTAATTGTGCGTTTTCTACAGGGGTTTTCTCTTGTGTCGCCATGCTGCAAAGATAGAAGATTAAGGTGTGATTATGCCATACGGGATTTATAGTTTTTTATCTATACGATTTGGCACTGTACTCATTCATGCTTAGCCATTTACAAATCTACATTGCCAAATAGGTATAAGGATGCATCTGTTAATAATTTCTTAACATTGGATAACCAGACTACTCGCCTATTTTATGGTAACTTGCGTCGTTTTTTAAAAAACTCACCCAATTCTTTAAAATGGCTAAGACTAAAAAGGGTAAAAAAGCAGTCGTACCCACCCAGCCTTACAAGTTCAGAAAGCGTTTTAGCTTGCTGGACGTGCTTTTCCAGAAAGAGAAGAAGTTCCTCTATTTTATTGCCTTCTCCTTCATTGTTGCCGGTATTGTTTATCCGTATGCATCCATTGCGATGTGGGTAGGCTTCCTGTTTGCCGCTTACTCGGCTATCGCCAACGACAGTATCCAGACAATCGGTACTTTCATCGTTTCCAATGAAAAGCGGGCCTGGTACTGGCAGTGGCTCTTTATGGGTATCATCTTCCTAGGCACTGTATTTTATAGCTGGTACATGTTCGACGGCGACGTTACTTACCAGCGACTCTCTTCTAAGGGATTTGACCAGACACCGGATAACTTTGTGTTCCTGCAGCTGGCCGCTCCGATCATTCTCTTGCTTCTAACACGCTTCCGTATACCTGTATCGACTACCTTCATGCTCCTGAGCGTGTTCACGGTAAGTTCAGGTGCCATCGTAGGCATGATCAATAAAAGTTTGCTGGGTTATGTGGCAGCTTTTGGTACAGCGCTGATTATATACCTTGCGCTTTCTAAGGTGATCAAGCGTTTCGTGAAAGGCGAGGCGCATAGCTTCTGGACGGTAGCCCAATGGGTTGTTTCTGGTTTCCTGTGGCATACCTGGCTGGCGCAGGACTTGGCGAACGTAGCCGTATATCTGCCGCGCTCACTCAACATCTGGGAGTTCGTTGCTTTCGCTGGTTTTATATTCCTGGGTATGGGTTTCCTTTTCTTTAAGAAAGGAGAGAAAATTCAGGAGATTATCAACGAGAAATCAGACGTGCGTGATGTACGCAGTGCTACCATCATCGACTTGATCTACGCCATTATCCTTTATTTCTTCAAGGAGCTCAACAACATGCCAATGAGTACAACTTGGGTATTCATCGGTTTGCTGGCAGGCCGTGAGTTGGGTATGCGTATCAGAGCGCAGGAAGGCAGCGCTAAATTGGCCAAGACCTTCAGCCTGATCGGCAAGGACATCCTGTCGGTTACCATTGGTCTGATCATCTCGGTTATCATGGCCATCGCCATCAACCCGGTTATCCAGCAGGAGATCTTTAACTTCTTCTTCGAATAGGCTATACCTGTTTCGATAATGAAAAGGCCCGGCATTTGTCGGGCCTTTTCTATTTCATACCTGCATTGTGAATAGACAATAGCAGAAACCGCTTTCCTATACCTGTAGCAGCCTTTTCCAGCTGCATTTTCCATAGCCGCATTGCAAACTCAGTTAAACTCATAACAGTTATAGTTGCGTCTTAAGCTTCCCTCCGGATCGATACTGCCATGATTGAGGTATAGCTGGCTACTCTTGCAAGAAAAGCAAAAAAAATCCCGGCTCCTTTGCAGAAACCGGGATCTATGTAGAAATACTGTTTTCTTATTTTTCTGGCCAAACAACTTCCAGGTTGTCGTTGATGAACACGCCAAAGTTCACGGCGATCAGCTGGTCTTCGTCAAAGTACAGGTCGATCATTTCCTTTTCGTAAGAAATGCGGGTCTCGCCCGTCTCCATTTCTTCTTCTTCAATATCCTCATAGCCGTGATCTGCGAAAAGCCGTTTCAGTTGCTCCTGGCTCATTTCGAAAATACGCTCTTCCCACAGCTTCACGTCGCGGTTGGCTGTTTCGATGCAGCTCAGTTTATAATCATCTTCTTTGTCGAAGTATAGCGAATAGCCCTCCTCCCAGTAGTTCCAGGCCTGATGCTCAAACTCATCTTCTTCATCAGACTCTTCAATCTCTTCAGGTTCGCCTAGTAGTTGCTCTACTTCTTCCATTGTAAGGCCAAACTTGATCTTCCCAAGCCCTTTGCCTAACCTGATTTCTTTGTTAACCATGTTGCTCTCTCGTTTTATCTTGTATGCAAAGATATGTGATTTACTAATTTCGGAATTAAAAGGTTAATTGATACAATGAACAATTCATTTTTTTAAGATTCGTATTTCGACCTGAACTCGGCCATCAGTTGCTTATACGTTTCATTTTCTTTTGCCTCATCCCATTTCTCTTTGAAAATGCGTGCTGACTCCGCTTTCACCGGATCAGGATCTAACGGCAGCTGATCTCGACCATGGGCGCCGCTCTGTCCTTTTTTATCATCCGGCACAGGGCCTTTGTATTTCTGTCCAGTCCGATGGTTGGCGTATCTCCTAGAGCGGGTATAGCCCATCTGCAAAAACTTGCGGGCCATATCGGCGCCCACAAAGTCGTTCTGACGAAGGTAATCCAAAAACAGTCCGTAGATATGCTCCGATGACTCTTGTGCGATCTCAGGTGTTTTAAATCGCCAATGCGGCAGTATCTCCGACTTATACGGTTCTACCAGCAGCACCCCCTGCTCTCCTTTTCCTATACGGTACAGCTCCGGATTCTTTCTGAAATCAGTTTTTTTGAAATCCAGTTCATAGTTAAAAGCTTTCTTTTTCGCTTGTTTCATTGGTATAGCCTGTTGTCTTGAACTGGTTATCCTGGTATACATTCGGGTGCTGCTCCGGATAAACGATAATGAAGCTGTTGTCTTTGTAGTTGCGCGACAGCACCCGCGGCACATTATCGAGCATGCCATTATACGACACCGTGCCTCTGCGTGCCGATATAACCACCACCATGTCATCCTTGCCTATACCTGTCTGGTTGTTTTCAAACTCTGCCATCGTTGGCCGTGGCATGTAAGTAGCGTCAATGGCAGGCTTGCTGCTCTTCACAGTACTTTTTATTTGGTTGTTCGTTCTTCTACCGGCCATAAAAACGACCTTAGCTCCCAGTTGCGTTGACAACAGGCGAACGGCACGCATCCAGCGCAGGAAACCTCTCTCCAACTCCGCATTGGCCGGCACGATCACAACCAGGCGGCTTGTCGTATTTAGTGGCTGCATGATCTTGCATACTAGAATCATCTGCTCTGTATTCTCAAGCAAGTTATCCAGGATGGTACCGAATATCCGATCACGGGTTGTGATCTTGGCATTCCATCCGAGCACCACCTCTGTAATCATCAGCTCTTTTATGGCCCTGAGTATACCGCTGGCAATGTTGATGTCGATCTTGGATACCAATTGCACGTCGTTGTCAGTGGCTGAGGCATGTGTTATCGCCTCCTGCAGCATTTTGTTCTTTTTGAAAATCTCCTCTTCAGCATGCTCATTATCCAGCACCACTGCCAGTGGGTAGATCGGTTCGTGATAATCCGGATTCCGCAGCATCACAGAAAGATCAATCAGGTTCTCGATATTCTGCGGATTGGCGATTGGTACCAGGATACGGTCTGGCTTTTCACTCAGGTTCGGCTTACGTCTGCTCTCAATGATGGCGAGTCGCTTACCCACTTTCTCTGTCACAAAAGAACTTACCAGACAGGTGACGAGGATCAGTACGATGGTACCGTTCAGGGCGTCTTCATTGATGATGCCGATGTTATAACCTACCAGTATAACAGCCAATGTAGCCGCTGCGTGTGCACTGCTAAGTCCGAAGATCAGGTTACGTTGCGTACCGCTGTACCCAAATATCTTTTGAGTGATCCAGCTGCCAGGAATTTAGTCACCAGCGCCACTACCACTATCACGCCTGCGATGATCAACGCCTCAGGTCCCCTGAACAGCACGCTCAGATCCACGATCATACCAACATTGATCAGGAAGAAAGGGATGAAGATATTATTGCCCACAAACTCTATTCTGTTCATCAGAGCCGAGGTATGCGGTATAAGCGGGTTAAGTGCTAGTCCTGCCAGGAATGCTCCGATAATGGCTTCTACTCCTGCCAGCTCCGCCAGAAAGGCTGCCGCAAACACCAGCGTCAATACGAATATGTACTGGGCTCCTTTTTCACTTTCAATTTGCTTAAAGAACCAGCTTGCTATGCGCGGAAACACAAACATGACGATGCCGGCAAAGATGGCCAGGGAACCTGCCAGTTTCACCCAATACCATACATCCAGATCTCCTTGTGAACTACCAGCCACTACGGCGAGCACAAGGAGTACTGCTGTATCTGTCACGATAGTACCACCTATCGTCACCGTCACTGCTTCGTTTTTACTTATACCCAGTCTACTGGCTATGGGGTAAGCGATCAGGGTATGGGACGAAAACATACTTGAGAGCAGTATTGCTGAGAGCAACTGATAATCCATCAAGTAATAAAAGATCAGTGTTCCTGTGGTAATAGGTATAAGAAATGTAAGCGCTCCGAAGATTAAGCTTCTGTTTCGGTTCTTTTTAAAATCGATCATATCGATTTCCAGCCCTGCCAGGAACATAATGTATAAAAGGCCTACTGTTCCGAACAGTATAATACTGGCGTCGCGCAGAAGTAGGTTAAATCCGTTTGGCCCTACTATCACACCTGCCAGGATCAAACCTACTATACCAGGTATGCGCAATTTGTTTAGTATGATGGGAGCAACCAATATGATGAGCAGCACCATCGTAAATATCAGCACCGGATCCTCAAACGGAGGAACCAGCTTTAGAAGTAATGTCATAGTTTTATGTTAGCGTTCACTTTTTCTCCAGATAAATATAGCGCTTTTATTTTTTTGCCTTTTCTTGCGCCCTACCTTTCCCTCCCTTTTTTGATCCTCTCTTTTCTCTTTTTGGTCTGACTTATCCAGCTTTCCACATCTTACCTGACCTTATTAATTTTAATTAGATAAATTTTTAAATAAATCTTCTTTCATCATTAAGGCTGTTCATAAGTTAATAACTGTGGAACATTCTGAATTGTCCTCATTTTCATTTTATATACCCTTGCTTTGCACCTGGCTACCCACATTTTATTTTTCTGTTAATTTTTATCTTTCAGTTACTTAACTGCCTTTTCCACTTTTGCCATTTTGTGTGCATTACTTTTTTCACATACCTGCCTGCCGTGGAAAAGCCTTTTTTCTATATACCTTTGTCAACCCCTTTCCACTTTTTGTGTGTTCCACAGCCCTCTGGCCCCACCTGTAGAACAAGCCCACTCTGAGTTATCAGATTTGATCCACACTTGTCCACATTTATACCCACCCTTTTTGTGGATTTCTAAACATCTTTTTTGATTCTATATTTCGGAGGCTTTTATAGCCTCTGACGGTGATCGATTTTACCTATTACGGAAGAGGAGCAGGTTTCTTTGCGAGTTCTGATGTGGTCTCTAGTGTTTATGTTTCAGAGGTCTCTGGTATGGCTTTTTCTAACTGAAATAATTACCGAATGATGTATCCCTTGAATTAGATCCGGTAGCGGGTAGGTTAATTATTGCCAAGCAGCTCGAAATGGAATGGAGATTTTCAGCTTGTGCTATTCGAACTTCAGAAGAGCTACTGCATGTTCTTCAATTATGTTGGGTGTAATGTATTTGCTAAGGAATACAGCAGGTAAGTAGAGTCTCAGATCGGCACCCTATTAATCAAAGAGTATTGCTTATCACCGCTAACTCCGCTCATACATGATTTTGCCCCCTTCTTTAAGATCAGCTTCCCCTTTTATTCAAGAGGAGTTATAGGGAACATCAGTACCAGGTATAGGTTTTCGTCTTTAGTGTTGCTCTCGAATCTACCTATCACAGATTCATATTTAGATGTATACTGGTAGTATTTGTATCTCCTGTGCACCCGTTAAGCAGATCTTATTTTGAATTTAACTGCTCTGTTCCGTTATACCAATGCATGAGTTTTGGTTAGATTGTATCACCAATTTTAGGTTATTCCTCATGGCTTTGGGAAGTTGTTTAGCTCTTGAAGAGTATCTAAATGAATGCGATGGTAAGTTATAATCATCGCTTGATAGTTCGTTGAATCCGGTTTGTTATCTATATCTGAGTGATAGCTGGCAATTGTTTATTTGTCTTCAGGAGCACAAATCTGAAATCATCAGCTGGTTTTATGACCTATTCTTATTTTCGTCTCAGTCTTTCGATCTCAGTTTCTCTTGTGTTCTTTTTATTAGCATGGGTTTCTGTGGACAATTGCTTTGATTTAGGCCCTGCAGGTAATTTGATCCCTTTTTCGTTGCTTCTTATCCACGTGTTATCGGTTGAACTGTATGTATCAGATATAAAAAAAGGGAGCCAAATCAGCTCCCTTTTTTACTCTAGAATTCTATATTTTCTTCCATCTCCCAGTTGGCCCTTATCTCCAGTGGTTTGTCGTGAAGGTATACCTGCTCAGGTTCTCTTACCAGTTCAGGGTCTCCCCCATCCCATTTACCATTGTTGTTGGCATCCAATATCACGCGTATAAAGTAAGTGCCCGGTTCAATGCTTCGGAAATTGTAGGTCCTTGTATTCCGCACCTGGTGCTTCACCTTGTATTGGTTATCTACTAATTGGATGATGTAGCTCTTTTGCTCTGTTTTCACTGCCCCTCTTAGACTTCCTGCTCCTCTTGCTTCCGCCACCGTTACCTGTAGGGTTGGCATTGTAAAACGTTCACCCTGTACCGGCACTATACCTACACTATCCAGCACGATGGAAGCCTGTCGGTTATTGTTTGTCCATTTAGGCATTACAAAGCTTATCTCTGTTGCCGTGCGATCAAGTGCCACTTGTTCCGGATACGTCAGTCTGGCCACCTCTATGCTGTCAGCTAAAAGACGTATTGGAGTTTTTGATTGAATTCTAACCGGTGTTTCCAATTCAATTATGACACGCTGTCCTTCACTAATTGCCCCGTTGCTTGTATTGCCGTTTTCTTTCAGACGTGCACCCTGCACCCGCTGCGCTCTTTTGCCTTCGAACGCTATCTGTACTGTATCTACTGTTCGGTTAGCTGCTGAGTCCAGGGCCGTCAGTATAGCTCTTCCACCAGCGAAACGGCTGTCGCCAAATAGATCCACTATCTTGCCATCTGTTGATACTTTATGAATCAGAGTGTCTTTTGGTGAGTCTGCCGGTCTGGCTATAAAGCTTTCTATACCTTCATTGTAATTGGCCACAAAGCGATCTGTATACCTTTCACGACGCTGCAGGATGGGGCGTTTTGTATCTATCCCAACAGTCTGCAGCACTACTTCCTGTTCCTCGCTTGTCACGCTTATCGGCTCTGCTTTATAAGCGATTCGCTCTTCCTCCGTGTCATAAAGGGAGTTATTGTTTTTATCAGTCAGCGCATAGATTCTGTACTCACCATCCCTTATGTTTTCGAAGGTGAACTCCCCATTAGCATTGGTTTGCGTCTGGTAATATGGTCTGCTTTTCCTGATGCTGAGTGTGTCGCTTGTAGGGTATAAAGCCACCACGGCTTCGTTCTCCGGTTCCTGTGTAAGCAGTCTTACTACTTGCCCGCTTACTCTGCTCGAGTCTATGAAACTGCCTGTGCTAAACGTTAATACCAATCCTTCTGCAATGTTTTTTTCCGTGATATCCTGTATGCCTTTTCTGAAGTTTAAGGTATAGGTCGTGTTTTCCTCGAAGGGTTGCTCAAATACTAACTCCATCCTGGTTCGGCTCGATCGCACCTGATATTTGTTGTCGGTAAACGGTGTGATTAGGAGTTCTTTCTGCAGGTTGTTTTGCTGAACCTCTTCATTAAAATCAAGCGTGATAGTACGGGTACTTACATTCAGTTCCTGCGACTTCGGATTGCTATTCAGAAGCTCCGGTGCGTCTTCGTCTTTAGGTCCTCCTTCCGGGTTGTTTATACTAGCGCATGAAGAGATGCTAATTACTGAAGCTGCAAGTAAAAGGCTGTTGACAATTTTCATCTAATATTCATTTAAATGAAAAACAGGCAAACTTTCGCTTGCCTTGTTCTTATTTATTAACACTATTTGGTGGTGTTTATTTTCTCTTTGCTACAAAGATCAGGCTCGAGTAATCGTTACCGTTTTTCTCTGCATAGCTGTTAGACTTAAACCCATTGACCACACTGCTGATTACTTTTGTCTTCCCTTCTTTCTGTTTCTCGCTGAGCATGCTCACGTAATAGGCATCAAACTTCATGGGTAACACTTCCTCTAGTTTCATTTTGTGTTTCTTGAGTAAGCGCTTCATGGTTGGTTGTGTGAAGTGATACAGGTGACGTGGCACATCGTAAGCCGCCCAATCTGCTTTGTATTGCTGTGCGTCATGTGAATCAGCATTGGGAACAGCTATGATCAGGGTGCCGTCTTCCTGCAGCAGATTGATGAGTTCCGAAAGTGTTTCATTCAAAGTATGGATATGCTCCAACACATGCCAGAGTGTGATTACTTCAAATTTCTCCCCTTCTATCTCACTAAGTTCTTTCGCTATTATTTCACCTGTCTGGCCTGAAGCTTCCTCACGGGCACGCGTATTTGGCTCCACTCCTCTTATTTCCCAACCGTCGTTTTTACAGGCATTCAGGAATACGCCTGTTCCGCAGCCATAATCCAGTATAGCTCCTTTGGCTGGAGTATGCCTGTTGATAAGCTCTACCTTTTGCTTCGTCGTAATGGAGCGCACCACATGATAGGCTCTGTTGATAATGCCTGTCTTGATGTTGCTGTGCGATATGTATTCTTCAGATTCGTAATATTTATCAATACTGGCAGCATCAGGTCGCGGGTTCGTAAACTTGAATGTGCAATTCTCACATTCCACAATTACGAAGCTCTCTTTTGAGACCGCGTTGTCTGTTACTACCAGAAAGTTTTTAAAATCTTCTTTGCCACATATCGGGCAATGCTCCAGTCTTTCGTAGCTCATTTATTTTCCAAGGTATACCATTAGTACAGATATGTCAGCAGGTGAAACTCCACTGATACGTGATGCCTGGCCGATTGTCTCAGGCTGTATACGTAGCAATTTCTCACGCGCCTCAGCTGACAAGGCAGGTATGTTGCGGTAGTCTATTTTCTCTTTGATATTATAGTTTTCGAGTTCACCCATTTTGGCAGCCATGGTGTGCTCCTTCTCAATGTAGCTTTCGTACTTCACGGCTATCTCAGCTTGCTCTACACTGTCAGCTTTGAACTTGCTCAGGTACTCTGCTACGGCTGGCACGGCCTCAGCGATATGCTTGATCTCGATGTTTGGACGTTTGATTAACTGACCTGCACGCTGCTTTTCTACAATTGGTGCTGAGCCCATTTGCTCCAGCATGCTGTTGATATCACCCGGCTCAATCGGTTTGTTACTCAGGTAAGCGATGATTTCAGCCGTTTCTTTGATCTTCTTATCCACAGCAGCCAAACGGCTTTCGTCAGCCAATCCAAGCTCGTAGCCTAGCTTTGTAAGGCGGATATCAGCATTGTCCTGACGTAGCAGGATACGGTGCTCTGCTCTGGAAGTAAACATACGGTATGGCTCATCGGTACCCTTGTTTACCAGGTCGTCGATCAATACGCCGATGTAAGCTTCTGATCGCTTTAGAATAAACGGCGCTTTTTCGTTTATCTTGTTATGCGCATTTATACCTGCCATTAATCCTTGGCAAGCTGCTTCTTCGTATCCCGTTGTTCCGTTGATCTGGCCAGCAAAGTACAGGTTCTGCACCAGCTTTGTTTCCAGCGTTAGGCTCAGCTGCGTTGGCGGGAAGAAGTCGTATTCTATTGCATAACCAGGGCGGAACATTTTGGCGTTCTCAAATCCCACGATCTTACGCAGTGCTTTCAGCTGCACATCTTCCGGCAGTGAGCTGGAGAAACCGTTCACGTATACCTCTACTGTATTCCAGCCTTCCGGTTCCACAAAGATCTGGTGACGGTCACGATCGGCAAAGCGATTAATCTTGTCTTCAATAGATGGGCAGTAACGCGGGCCCAATCCCTGGATACGACCCTGGAACATAGGCGACTTTTCGAAGCCAGTTTTAAGGATTTCGTGTACGTCTGAATTTGTATAAGTGATATAGCAGCTACGTTGCTTAGCCAACGGCGTGGTTTCAGTAAAAGAGAACTTTGAAGGATTCTCGTCGCCGAATTGTTCTTCCATACGGCTGTAGTCGAGCGAGCGACCATCAACACGCGGAGGTGTTCCGGTCTTCATGCGGCCTGCCTCAAAGCCCAGTTGAATGAGTTGCTCTGTTATGCCTTTTGCTGATTTTTCTGCTGAGCGACCACCACCCATCTGTTTTTCGCCGATGTGGATAATGCCATTCAAAAATGTGCCGTTCGTTAAAATTACGGCCTTTCCACGTATAGTTATCCCCAGGCTAGTGCGTACACCAACGGCTCTGCCATCCTCTACTTCTATACCTGTCACCATCTCTTGCCAGAAGTCAACGTTCTCAGTTTGCTCCAGTGTCAGTCGCCAGGCTTCGGCAAATCGCATGCGGTCACTCTGTGCACGAGGGCTCCACATGGCAGGTCCTTTTGATTTGTTCAGCATGCGGAACTGGATCATGGTCTCGTCGGTAATGATACCGCTCATACCACCCAGCGCATCAACTTCACGCACAATCTGTCCTTTTGCTACGCCACCCATAGCCGGGTTGCAGGACATCTGCGCAATGGTATTCATATTCATGGTCGCCAAAAGGACTTTAGAGCCCATTTTGGCAGCTGCGGCAGCGGCTTCACAGCCTGCATGGCCCGCACCTACAACTATGATATCGTATTCTGGAAACATGTATTCTGGATTTAGAGATGTTTCACGTGAAACATCAAAGGGAGGTTGGTAATTCCCTTATTTGCGATTAAAATTTCCGCAAAGATAAGGAAGAATCTTCGAGTTTGCGCATAGCTGCTTCCTGCTCAGGGGTTTTATCTTTGAAACCAAGCAAGTGAAGAACGCCGTGGATGAGGACGCGGTGAAGTTCGTCATTAAAAGAAGTGCCGTGCGTCATGGCGTTGTCGCGCACACGATCAATGCTAATAAAAATATCACCTTCGATAGTGCCTTCTATGTCGGCATTGTCGAAGGTGATGATGTCTGTGAGCGTGTCATGATCGAGATACTCCACATTGATCTGGTGCAGGTAATCGTCAGAACAGAATATGTAGGTAAGGCTTACCAGTTCTTGCTCATGTTGCTCGATAATGTCTGCAATCCAATCGGAGATCTGCTCTGGGTTTTCCAGCGAGAAATCAATGTCCTCGCTGAAGAACTCAATTGGATGATCCATTCTGTGATTGTGTGATGTTAAATATTAGCTGCACCTTTTTGCCGTTGTCCAGGAAGTTTACCTCGTCACATAGGTTACGCATCAGGAAGATACCGCGACCACCAGGGTTCTCCAGGTTCTCAGGAGCGGTAGGATCAGGCAGGGTGTCATAATCAAAACCAGGTCCTTCATCTTCAATTTCAAAAAGAAGCTGATTATTCTCTACCTGGAGCGTAAGGTATACTAATTTTTCCTTGTCGAATTTATTGCCGTGGCGGATGGCATTGTTCACAGACTCTGTAACGGCTACCATAATGTTGCCATACACATCGTCTTCAAACTCGAATTCTTCCTTTGAATTGTCTATGAAGCTTTCTATAACTCGGATGTTCTCGATTAAGGAAGGAATCTGAATTTTAACCTGATTCATATTACTTGTTAGTGATGCTATAAGGTGCGTATTAGTTATTCATATTTTGGAAATACTCGCTAACCTTCTGTTTGTAGTAGGGTGTAAGCGCCGGTGATACGGTTTGAAGCAATTCCGTTTGTTTCTCTTTTGTTCTTAAATACTTTTCGAATGATGGAGGAACTCTTCTGGCAACATCCTGAGCGCTCTTGGCTTCGCGTTTATTATCCAGTTCCCGCTCCTTCATTGACTTCTCTGCTTCCAGCAAACGAGTAAGAATTTCGCGCTGCCGCATGATGGTCTGCTCAGTCAAACGTTTATTAACGAGATCAGTCTCGCTTTGTTCCATCATCTTGCTGATATTTCCCAACTCACCGTTGCCGCCCTTTTCGCCAGGTTTCTGTCCCTGTTTCTCCATTTCTTTGAGGGCGTTACGCAAAGCCTCTTGCTCCGCAGCTAATTTAGCTAATTCTTCAGACAGTGCCTTACCTGACTTGCCACCTTTTTTTAATTCTTCGATTTTTTTGTTCAAAGCATCCTGCATCTGGCCAAAATCGCCGGGTTGGGGCTTACTGCCTTTCTGTTTTGAGGCCATGCTGCCCTGCATTTGCTGCATGGCTTGCTGCATTTGCTTCAGCGCATCGTTGAGCATCAGGCCAGGTTGTTCATAGACGTCATGGCAAGCTGCTGCTGAGCGGTGGCTCGGCCAACGTTACGGTCACGTAGCTCTTTCATGCTGTTGTCCATGCTCTGGTTCATCTGGGCCACCTCACGTGTTACAAATGACTCGAGTTGGAAAACCTTCTTAGCAAGAGCAAAAAGGCTGTCTTCAATTACCTTGGCATTGTCGCGGAGTGATAGCTGTTGCTGTGACAGGGAAATAAAACGAGGATCGCTTTGGTTAACTCCACGGAATGATTTCATCAGCCCTTCCTGGTCAAACGACAGCTTGATCAGGTTTTCCAGGATGTCTCGGAGGTTGTCGAGGTTCTGCTGCATGCCGTCCATGCTCATGCTGCTCTGCATCTGCTCCATCTGCTGGGCCATCTGCTTCATCTTCTCCCCTGCCTTCTGCTGCGACTCGCTGGCTTTCTTATTTTGGTTCTTTTCAAGCTGCTGCTGCCCCTGTTCCATGTCCTGCTCTATTTGCTGCTGTTCCTGCTGCATTTGCTGCTCGTCCATTTGGTTCGGATTCTGAAGCTTATCATTGAGTTCTTTCAGGTCCTTCATGTCCTGCTTCAGCTGCTCAAATTCTTGCTTTATATTTTCCTGCTCCTGTTGTAGCTGCTTGTTGTCTTCCTGCTTTTGAGCTGTTTTATCGGCCAATTCCTCCTGTTCCTTGGCCATCTCCTCCAGCTTATTGGTAATATTATCGAGTTTTTGCTCAAACTGAAGCTGCTTGAATAACTCAAGGGCTCTTTCAAGCTCACGCTCCAGGTTGCGCTCACGGTTATCCAATTTACTCAGTAGCTTTTGTAGCTCCGAGTCTTTCGGATTTTGCTCCTGCAGCAGTTTTTCGAGCTCTTCGTACAACTTCTTGGTTTCCTCGTCCAGGAGGCTATCCATGAGCTTCTTCAGTTCCTGTGCTTTCTCGGCCAGTTGCTTGTCCTGCTCTGATAGCATGTTCTGTTTCTTGTTGAGCTCATCAAACAGTTCTTTCATAGAAGAAATATCCTGCTCCAGCTGCTTGCGCTTCTCTGCCAGGTCCTCCAGCTGCTTTTTGTCCTGCCAATTCAGATCGCGCTTCGTTTTCATTTTTTCCTCAGACTGGGCCAACTCTTCTTTCAGCTTGGTACTTCTTTCCAACGATTTACTCAGCTGGCTCTCCACCGACTGGGCATTGCTGTTCAGTTCCTGCTCCAGGTCACGGCGGCTTGGCACACGCAGTTCAAAGGAGCGGGTACGGGCACTCTTAGGTCCATTCAAGCCATCATTGTCCCATACCTGCACAAAGTACTCCAGCTTGTCGCCAGGGTTCAGTTGCAAGCTGGCTGTGTTCCACTGGTGATAATAAGTCTGGCTGAGCTGCTGCCGGTTCAAGCCGATCGGAACACTCTTATACTTGGCTTGCGGGTTCTTGTCGTTGGTCACTTTGTAGTTCAGTGCGAGTCGTGTCAAACCATAGTCGTCAGATATTTCGCCAGCCAATACCACAAAGCGATATAGGGCAGAGTCGTGGTACTGCTCTAGCGAGATCTGCGGGTGTCGGTCAGGTATAGTTGTGATCTGATAATTGATCTCTTCTTTGTTGGTGCTATGTGCATTTCGTAGGTCTACACCATAGTTTTGGCTTTCGGTAAACTGCTTGCTGGCTGTGAATAAGTTCTCTTTGAATTGGGCTACAAGCGATTCAGAGGCGTTTTCAAAATTGATTTCAACACGTTCAGTTTCGGTTGCATCGAAGTTCCAGGTGATGGTACTACCTGCAGGTATAGTGGCATTCCCCGTATTCTGAATAAGATCAGGCTCTCGCTTCAGGTAGGCAGGGTATGCCACTTCCATATGGAAGTTCTTCAGATTTGGTCTTGAGAGCAGCTTCAGGTTATAATCATCAGACATAAAGCCGGAGCCCTCCAACTGAAACTCCACAGGACGTTGCAGCTGCTTAAAGGTATAGGTATAGCCATTGCCGCTCTTCTGGAGTCGCTGGCGTCTACCGTTGTAGTGTATGTATACCTCGTTAGGTATCGTCTTGCCTTCCAACTGCACTTGCAGCTCAAAGTCCTCTCCTCTATAAGTCTGCAGCGACTCATTCTCTACCACAAACCGAAAAGGTGCCAACGGAGTATAGTGTTTCTTGTAATTGATGATACGCTCCGTGCCCTGCACAAATATAGTAGGGTATAGCAAAGCGATCAGCAGCATGATAACCGCCGGCAGCGCAATGTATTTGAGAAGCGGCTTGTTCTCACGGTAGGTAACGGCCTCTTCGAACGGATAATTAATAAGCTGGGAGGATCGCTGGGCTATACTGGCGGCAATCAGTTCATTTGTCCTGTCAAGGTCTTTTAACTGAATGGCATTCAGTAGTTTATCTTTTATTTCAGGATAATGGTCCCCTACCCTGGCGGCTGCCTGTTCATCAGAGAGCAGCTTCCGAAGATTGGTGAGCGCTGAGATTGGGAGGATGATCCAGCGAACGAGTGCATAAATCGTAAGGCCTACGAACGAGAACAGCAGAAAGGCCCGTACAAACACCGGGAAGTAAAAGATATACTCTAGCAAACTGTAGACGATGTAAATCGACATCAGCAAGCCTATGGCGAAAATGCTCCCCCGCAACAACAGGTTGAGGTAGAACTTTTTCTTAAAGGCCTGCAGCTGGTATAACAGCCTGTCCATCGCATCGTGCTGATTCATCTGCCTAGTTATTTAATCGTTACTAACTCATGCTTACAGCTAATGATTAACTTGGGAGGTATAAGTTGTTAAAATATAGAAATTTAAGAGAATCTCCTAAAGCCTCTATTATAAAACTGTCTGCACGGTCGATTTAGTATACGTACAGGGCGTGCTACTATATAATATCCAATAAGACCGGGCAGTGATCGGAGTGCTTGGCCTCTGGCAATATGGCTGCCCGCTGCATACGATCCTGTAAATTGCCCGTCACCATGTTGTAATCGATACGCCAGCCCAGGTTCTTGGCACGTGCCCCTGCCCTATAGCTCCACCAACTGTAGTTGTGCGGCTCCTTATTAAAGTGGCGGAAGCTGTCTACAAAGCCACTCTCAATAAACTTGGTCATCCAGTTGCGCTCTTCTGGCAAGAAGCCGGAGCTGTTCGCGTTGGATTTTGGGTTGTGAATGTCAATGGCCTGGTGGCAAATATTGTAGTCGCCACTGATCACCATGCCTGGCAGCGTTTGCCTCAGGTCGCCTATGTAGCCATAAAAATCGTCGAGCCACTGCATCTTAAAACCCTGCCGCTCGTCGCCGCTGGATCCGGAAGGCATGTATACGCTCATCACCGAATAATCGTCGAAGTCTGCACGAATCACACGTCCCTCGTTGTCATAGCATTCCATGCCGCAGCCGATCTCCACATGTCTGGGCTTGTCTTTGCTGAGGATGGCCACTCCGCTATACCCCTTCTTAACAGCAGGATGCAGGTATACGTTGTAGCCCATATCCTCAAAGATGGCACGGTCAAACTTGTCTTCGCAGGCTTTGATCTCCTGCAGGCAAAGTACATCCGGGTTGGCAGCTTTTACCCACTCCTGAAATCCTTTGTTAATGGCAGCACGAATGCCATTCACATTGTAACTGATAATTTTCATCCTTACTGTTTTACGGCCATGCAGAGGCAGCAAGTTCCCTTTGATTAGAAAGAGGAACGTGCTGCCTGTACAGGTAAAATTTAAGATTTTGAGATATTATATTTCGTCAGCTCTGTCGAAGTACTCCAGGATGTGCCACTTCAGCATTCTCTCCTGATCTTTCAGATTGGTGAAAGGTATAGCCTTAACAGAACGGTAGTGGGGCCAACCTTCTTCGTCAACCCGCTCCAGTTCATAAAAACCTGACAGACTGAATACCTTGCAGGTAGCGATGTGCATCAGGTCCTGCTTCTCCTCTTTTGTAAAATCCGAAATGCCCTTTCCCAATTCCTGTATACCTATCAGAAACAGGATGGCATTCAAGTCAGGCTTTTTTCCGAAAGTCTTCATCATAGAAGCCCTCAGGTTGGTCCATCTGTGATCCAGGTTAGATGATTCGTCGGCCATATGTTTTTATTATTAAATGGCTGAATTGTTCAACTGCCTACTTCATAAAACTCGCTTCTGAGTAAAGGACAGCAGAATGAACAATTCAACTTTGAAAATACTCTGTCTAAGAAGCGCTCTGCTGGGCTTTAAGTTCCTCCCAGTACTCTACTGCACGGCGGAAGTGCGGGATCACGATGGATCCTCCCACCAGATTGGCAATAGAGAACACCTCAAAAACCTGCTCGTCCGAAACGCCTTCTTCAAAGCACTTGCCCAGGTGGTACTTAATGCAATCGTCGCAACGGAGCACCATGGAGGCTACCAAGCCAAGCATTTCTTTCGTTTTCACATCCAAAGCACCCTCCATGTAGGTGTTGGTATCGAGGTTAAAAAACCGCTTGATTACTTTGTTATCGTAAGACATGATGCGCTCGTTCATGCGCGTACGGTATTCGTTGAATTCTTCTATCTGACTCATTGTTGTGTGTGCTGTGACTGTTTTATGCTATTAAAAGTATAACAGTTAA
>NZ_AKIS01000088.1:0-32674 GCF_000277005.1 Pontibacter sp. BAB1700
GCGCCCAAAAGCGCTCCTTTTTATTTCGGCTATACCTTAGGGTTTCTACTTATCGCAGGATATAAATTTTACCATACCCATTCACGAAGCCCTTATCTCCTTTTTTCCAGATATGCTTCATCTCCTCAGTATCTTTAGGCATTACCACCCGGTACAGGTACACGCCATTGGCCAGCTTGTCACCATACATGTCGGTACCATCCCAAGCGTACTCGGTTTTGTTATTTCCGATACGAATCGGCCCGATTTCCTCCCGCATAATCTCCTTTACCACTTTACCAGTCACAGTCATGATCTGTATTTTGAACTGATCTGGAATTACACCACCTGTCAACGTGAAGATGAACTGGGTCTTGGTTGAGAACGGATTCGGGTATGGATAGAAATTGGTGATTTTTGACTCGTTTTCAACTTCAAAGTTGATTTCATAAGGAGAAAGCCCAGAAGATTTGCCAGTCACATCTTTTCCTCTGACAACAAGTTTGTATCTGCCGTTCTCCAGTCGTTTTGGTTTATACTCAAAACGGAAATCGTTCTTCTCACTTGCTGGGAAAACCTGTACCTCGCCTGGGTTATTACCAATTGATATATCTTTCTGGTTGTTCATTTCATCTACAAGCGTAACCTGCATGGCATCAGCACTTTCCAGATATACGTGTTTATTCTCATCTCTCATCGTTATGCTGATGAGTGGACTAGGGGCTACCAATTCCCCATCCATTATATGAACCCCATCAAAAGCCACATCCATGATTGGGTGTAACTTTGATTTTACTGAAAAGTTCACCTCGTAGATGTTATTCTGGTACTGTTGTTCAGGCTGCATATTTGGGTTCACAAACACAGTCAGCTTATAGTTACCATCCAAGTCTGAAGTAGACATGGTATAGTCAAATATAGCTGTCTTGTTACCATCCAACGCTTCAATTTTGAATCGTGAAACTCGAGGTTCTATACCTTGCCCAGTTAGCGTGGTTTCCACCGTAATTGAATCTCGAAAGGCGTAAGGCGTCACATTTTGAAATGCCATTGGCAACTCAATCCGGCCTCTACTAGCTTGTTGAACCACTTTTTCCTCACTCACTTCTACTAGATCGGGCCTTATGACTCCCTCAGGGGCTGCTTGATAGTATACCATCCACTGCTTCAGTTGAGGTGCTGACCGGTCTTCTGTATCAGTCAGAATTGCCTGCAACTGCAACTTTGGATACTGATCAGCACTCAAACTACTTAAATCAAAAGTTTTCGAAGTCACATTATTATTTAGCAGCTCCCTATTACCGTCAGGACTAATGCCGTACAAATTCAAAGCATAGCTATCATTTCCATCTTTATACCGCTCAATATTGTGGTACAGACTCCCCCATGACAGTGCCGGACCTATTATGGAGGAAGTGATAGAACCTTGAGTGTTTTTAGAGTAAATCATTGATTCTAATACAATGTCTTGCAATCTAGGCGGAATTTCACTGCTTAAGTCTGCTGTGATTTCTTTTATATTCACTGACTCTACTCCTTTTTTTCCTATAAGTCCATATGGGTATCCATTGTTTATCTCACCATTGGAAATGAGGTTTGCTCCTATGCTTTTAAATGCATTCCTAAGCTCAGGTGAAAACTGCTCAAATGGTACTTGATGTACACTTACCACCACCACATAACTATTCGTTGGAATCGCCTCTATGAAACGCTGCATATTAGCCCTAACTGTAGCATTATTTAAATCACCGAATTGATACAAATTATCCATATACCTACATGGACTAAATCCTGGGACTACTATGTTATTTAACGTATGGTTATCTAAAACGAAGAAGTACATCCGAGGTGCTTTAGAACTTTTAAAACCTCCACATGCATTATCCATTTGTGAAATCCCATCGATATAAACACCATGGGCAGGCATGTTAAAGTTACCATCTCCACCAACAGTCCTTATTTGAATATTCCTTGCTAAAGGGCTGAAATCCCACTTCTTATTTTCAACAATAATGGTGTTCTGAACTTCTGAATTAAGTAACTGATCAACATGACTTTGCGACCAACCACCTTCAGAATTTTTAATGTATCGAAAAGAACTCTTTACCCAAAGAGTATCTTCTCCGGGAACAAAGCTATCAAACCGAGCACGCCAGAAGAAAACAGTACTATCTGTATCAAAGTTTTGCACTGGAATCGTAACATTCCAGGAAGGCACAGCACCCGGAGAAGCTTGATAAGTTTTTTTAATTGATGAATTGAAGCTACTTGTTGTGTCTAATTCAAAGTGTACTCCCTTGGGTTCTGAGCTCAATTGCGTTGATTGAACAACTAAATTCACATTCGTGCTGTTCACAATGGCAAAATTCATAGGAGCTAAAATTGAAAGCCCCGACTTAGGTAAGAAAGCACTAAACTGAAGTGTATTATTACTCTCGTTAAGCTCCTCAACTTGTTTAGTATTATCAAGTACAATTTCAAACCTGTTCATACCTGCCCCTGTAGTATCGGTATTAGGTATCTCAAGATTAATTTGCTCCTTAAAATAAATTGGTTTAATTCTAACAGGTACTATGGGCAACTCTTTTCCATCAGGCAAGATTCGCTTTATACCTACGCTAATAGAATCAGGTAATGCTTTCCCCAAATTGATTGTATTAATTTTAAATACAAATTGATTTGATGCAGCTATTGCATTTCCTCCCGAACCATCACTGATAGAAGCATTATTATCTTCAAATGCATAATCTGGCTTATCAGGAGCGTATATCTTTACGGCTGGATCTCCTTGAAGAACCATTTGAGTCATTGTGGCGATATTAACATCAATATCTCCAACTCTATACTCCTTATACATTTTACTAATAGTTTCCTTATGTATCTCCCCTATGGTACGACCATAGAATGTATTGTCTTGAAATGTGGTCCTATAGAAACGTGTTGTGAATGCATCTAAGGGCTTATTACCGCCAATATAAGATTCAGCCATAAAGGAAATGGCCCCTCTATCTGGTGTTAATAACCAATCTTCGCCAAAGGAAACCCTGTTGTAAATGAAAGCATCTCCACTGTAACATCCGTTCATTAGGATGACAGGATACTTCCCTTTATTACGGTACCCATTCAGGTTTTCTGATGCAAACCCTATTTCTAGATCTGATACTTCTACTGAACTGTGCCCAAAAAATGTAATAAGAGATACTCCTGAGTTAACCTCTGCTGACACATTTACATAGTTGGACGGAGTGCTCATATCACTTCTGTACTTTTCTATTACATTACCTCCAAAGAATAGCCCTTCTGCAATAGGTTTATAGGCAGACAAGAAATCCTTATAAATATGCACTTCATCCCTGTCACCACCTCCAAGTTGAAGTATGTTCTTTCTCCAAGCTAGTCCTTCTGGTAATGCTTCATGCTCCTTGACTTTGTTTAAATAAGCAATAACATTTTCTGCCGATGTAGCAGGTAATCGGCCTGTCGGCACACGTGGCTCATAACTGTTATTCCTAAAATCGAAAGTAAAAAATACATCTGAAGCTGGTAGCATTCCAGTGGGAACCAGATCCATTTCATGTACTTTTGGATGTCTCCCATTGATATGATAGAAACTATACCTGTTATGAGTACCTGTCCAATAAGCATCTTTTATAGATCTGTAATCAGGATGCGCATACTTCATGCCCTTTCCAATAATAAATAAGTGTTTTGGCCTATTAGAAGTTAACATATAAGACATAAACTTCCGAATAGCATTGGATGAGAATTCACCGTAATGAAACTGATTCACAATCTGGTCCATATTAACTAGCAAAGTATCATAACCTCCGCCAGCTGAAGAAGCCCGATAGGAGGCATACTCAAGCGGTGCAGGTCTTTGAGTACCTGCGGCTACTTTCATAAGCCGTTTATTCGTGATAATTATATAGTCATGATTTGCAGGAGATACCTCACGAAAACGTAGTGACTCCACCTTACCAGTCGGCTTGAATGCTTTTGCTGAATTAGCAACTAGTACCCTATGGGAGTTCTTTAGGTTTGTTGGAACTACGAATCCTTTACCATTGCCACTCATATTACCCTCTATTCTGACAGGATTATGAGGATCTGACACATCATAAGCAAAAGATTCTACCGGAGCTGCTCCAACCTCAAAGTAGGGATTTTCAGAACGAGTAGAATCTGTAAAGAATATAATAGAGTTCGTTGTTAGTATTGGTCTTTGCGGAAAAGTTAGCCGCATATTCGACATACTAACATTACTTTTTTGCACTGTGTTTGGGACAACTTGAAAAGTAACCCTTCCATCAGGTAAAATATCGGTAAACTCAATTTGACCATTTACATGTTGATATCCATATGCTCCAAACATAAAGGATGATATTTGCCTTGCTCCCCCTGAAGACGGCACAACATTTATTAATCCCGTTTGAGTCCCCCCATTAATCCCTATTAAGTTAAACTGAATAACTGGTTTTGGTCCTGTCATAACTAAGTTAGTTACAGAAGTAAGGTTATAGCTCTTTGCACTGGCACTACCTGTTGCAGAAAAACTTCCCCTTCGATCCATCCAAGCCTGCTGAGCTTTGACAACTGTATGATATGTGATACCATCATAATATCTATCCACAAAGTACTGCGTCACCTTCCTCAACACATACGGCTCAGGTGTCTTCCCTGCCGGTGAGGGGTTCACTTGCTGCATGCGCTTTCCACCAGCAGGATTAACTGTTAAGAAATAGGCAGCTGTATCAGTATACAAACTGTACAACTGATGCGGCTGATGTGCTGGGTTTTTATATAGGTCCTGATCTAAACGGCCGTCGTTACGTTCGCCATAAAACTCCACAAAGTCTTCTCTATCTAATCTGCCGTCAGCCTCGCCGGCTACATAGATAGCAACTTCCTTGCCTCTTCGGAAAAGCTGGAAGTGCTGCGGGTTGGTGCCAGCCAGCCCCAGGCTGTCCAGAAAGCCATAGCTTAAGCGATGTAGGCCTGTGTTAACGACCTTGAGTTTGTAGTAGGTTTTGTTATAGTCGATCCACTCGTTGCCGTAAGGTGTCGGGGACTGGGCAAAGGCTACAGACTGCAGGCCTAGTACGAAGGTGCATACAAACAAAAACTGCTTTATGAGTCTACTTATATTCATCGGCTGTAATACTTGAAACCGTATATTTTTAATTGAAAGAATAACCTAAAGAGATGATGATGGAGTAAAGTCCGTTTGCATTGGCCGTGTTTCCATCGTTACCGCTCACGCGTGATAGAGCCAAGTCTATGTTCAAACCGTTGTTCTCAAAGCCCACACCGAAGTTTGGCTGCACCTTAGAGGACATGCTTCCATTGAAATTGCGGAACTGCTGGTAGTTGTTGATGCCTCCACGCACGAATACTGTATTGGCATAGGCGAGTTCCATGCCCACATGCGGATCCACGGAGGCAAAATCAGACTTGAGCAGCACGTTACGCTTTCCGTCAAAAGTGAAGTCAATGTCAGAGGCCAGTAAACCTGTAAACTTATCAGAGAAAGTGAAGTTCTTGGCAACTCCCAGAACTAAGCGGGGCAACGTAAGTTCGGCTGTACTCTCAGGCAGGTCGTTACCTGTCTGCTGATAGGTGGCTTCCAGCGCCTCTACATTGTGGGTCCAGGCCGTGAAGGTAGTGGTTACGTCTTTGGCCATCACACCAAATTGCCATGTACCACGGCGTAACTGGGCGCCCGCATCAAAACCGAAGCCCCAGGCATTGGCAAACTCCCCCACATTTCGGTAGATAATCTTCGCGTTTACTCCCAGTGTTAGGCCTTGTACCAGGTTACTTTTACGAGCATAGGATAAGAGCATGGCATAGTCCGCTACCGAAAAAAAGCGAATGCTGTCGTATTGGATGTAGCCGTACTCGTTTTGAAGGCGACGGGTGTCCACAATATCGTCTACGCCGAGGCGGATAACCGAAACAGCAAGGGCACTACTCGAGTCGATGGGCATGGCAAAGCTGCCGAAGTCATTCTTGGCGATGCCTGCGAACAGTTCTGAGTGCATCAGGGCGATGTTGTACTTATTGCGCAGTTGCAGCAAACCCGCCGGATTCCAAAATCCGGCTGTGGCATCATCGGCAACTGCGACCTGCACATTACCCATACCAAGGGCCCGAGCCCCCACCCCGATATTTAAAAATTCATTACTATACTTTGGAGTGGCTACCTGCGCCTGGGCAACATCGCTCACAAAACATAGCACTAGTAATAGAACCGAAAGGGTAAATCTGGTCATAGGCACAGGAATACAATCTCAAATGGGCTTTTAAGAACTATTAAAAAAATTCAGGCTTCGTTTATTACCCGATCAATGGAAGCAGTTTTGCCTCCTAACACCATGAAAAGCGAATAAGTTGACTTTAAACGACATTTTTTCGCATTCAAAAATAATCATTTTTATCCACAATTAGCGGCCGCTTAAACCCTTTGAAAAAACTTTCGTAATTATTTTTAAACAGTACCTTGTTTTACATAGTACCTTTTAATAACTTTGCTTCAACATTAAACGGAATCATCATGAAAGTAGAAAACACACAAGTGCAGATGCGGAAGGGAATTCTGGAGTTCTGCATACTGGAGATTATCTCTCGTGGTGAGGTATATGCGTCCGATATGTTGGAGGAGCTGACAGCTGCCAAGATGATAGTAGTGGAGGGAACTCTTTATCCTCTCCTTACTCGCCTCAAGAACGCGGGGCTTCTCGACTATAGTTGGGTCGAATCTACCTCTGGACCACCCCGCAAGTACTACACGCTTACCGAGACCGGACGCACTTTTCTGGATCAACTCCGGGAAACATGGGGCGAACTGGTAGCTTCCACCGAATTCATCATCCACAACAAGAAAGCGCAGCAATCATGAAAAAGAATATAAACGTCAACCTGCAAGGCATTATCTTCCACATTGAGGAGGATGGGTATGAGCAACTTAGTCGCTATCTTGCTTCTATTCGCCATTACTTTTCGAGCTATGAAGGGCATGAGGAAATCGTGGCTGATATCGAGGCTCGCATAGCGGAGATTTTTTCAACGCGCCTTTCTCCTGGCAAACAGGTCATCACGATAGAGGATGTACAATCTCTGATTGCTCAAATGGGCGATGTGACCGACTTCGAGATACTGGAGCCAATGGAAGAGGAAATGCCGCATGCCAAACAAGCATACAGAGCCGGTGCCCCTGAGCCAGAGTACGCCGAGGCTGGCGGAGCCGCAGCCGCTGCTGCAACTGCCCGTCCGAAGCGCCTGTACCGCGATGCAAGCCGCAAAGTGATCAGCGGTGTGTCATCAGGTATAGCCAATTACCTGAACGTAGACCCAGTGTGGATTCGCCTGATCTTCGTGTTCCTGGTAATCGGTACGCCTATCACAGACGGCATCTCGGGTTCTTTTGGACTGATTCTGTACATTATCCTCTGGATCGCGCTGCCTGTGAACTACTCCCTGCCTGAGATCACAGTGAAAAAACTGTTCCGCGACCCTGATGACAAAAAATTGGCGGGGGTAGCAAGCGGTATCGCTAAGTATTTCGGGGTGGATGTTGCAGTTATTCGCATCCTGTTCCTGGCCCTGATTTTTGCGGGTGGCTTTGGTATACTGGCTTACATCATCCTCTGGGTAGCGGTCCCGGAGGCGGCCAGCCTGACCGAACGTATGCAAATGCAGGGAAACCCGGTTACGCTGGCCAGTATTGAGCACACCCTGAAAGAGAACCTGAACATGAAGGATCACGACGGGGAGGAAAGCACTGCTGCTAAGGTATTGCTCCTGCCTTTTCGCATCATCTCCCAGGTGATCAACTGGCTGGGCAGAGCATTAGGCCCTATACTTGCGGTACTTATCACACTGATCAGAGTGGCTGCCGGTATTACGTTGTTGTTCATTTCCCTAGGCCTTACTGTGGCTCTTTTCACTTCCCTGTTTGTGTCTTTGGGCATAGTAGATGAACACAGCGCATTCATGATGGGTGATTTTCCGGCCTCCATCTTTCTGGAGGGCTTTCCCCGGCTCGGACTGGTGGCTGGTTTTTTTGTAGGTCTTATCCCAATACTATTTCTAATTCTATTGGCAATTGGTCTTTTGGCGAAGCGCTTCTTTATGCGTCCATTGGTAGGTTGGTCCCTGTTCGGCATCTGGTTGATTAGCTTGTTTACCATGATCGCCTTCATCGCGGCGCATGCTGAAAACTTCCGCCGTTCAGGCGAAGTGGTTACGACTCAGTCCTTCCCGGTGGGGCCATACCCTACCATTACGCTGGACGGGTACAACACGAACTCGTCGTATGAAAACCGCATCTATTTTGATGTACAGGGGCACAATGGCTCCAGTGTAGACGTACAGCAACGCCTGCAGGCTAAAGGCAAAACCGAGGCTGAGGCACAGGAAAACGCCCGCATGGTAACCTACCGCGTGGTGCAAACTGACTCTACACTCCGTTTCGACGACAGCTTCGAGTTTGCATCCGGAGCAGCTTACCGTAGCCAGCGCATGGATGTGACCTTGCTTATACCGCAGGACAAGCAACTACGCCTGACAAATAACTTCCTGCGTATGGTGCCAAGTAGTGCCTTCGAAGAAGAGTATAGCCGTGAGAAAACCCTGCGCAACCTCTGGCAGGTAAAGGGCAACCTCCTTAGCTGCATCACTTGCGCCTCCGATACGCTCGACGTAGCTGATAGCGATTTCACCTACAATGCGGCAGCCACCATGGGCGCTGGCGGAAGTGTACTGATGAACGAGTCAGAGTATAGCTCGAATAAGCAGACGTATGACTTCAGCGACTTCGATGCCATTAAGGTGAGCGGTGCCTACCACGTGCAGATTACGCAAGGCAGCACGTACAGCGTGACAGCCAGCGGCGATGCCGATGACCTGAAGAAGATGGAAATCAGAAAAGACGGTAGCGAACTGGTGATTGAACACGAGGATAGAACCATCAAGCTCTTCGATCGTCAGAAAACGGTATTGATTCAGATTACCGTGCCTGAGCTGCGCAGCCTCGACCTGAGCGGCGCCATCAAAGCTGACATCGGCCATATCAAGACGAATAACCTCAACCTTGCGCTGATGGGTGCTACGCAGGCTTTTGTGGATGTGAACGTGAACCGACTGACAGCCGATATCGCAGGCGCCTCCAAGAGCACATTTACAGGCCGTGCTGACTTTGTGGATATGGATATTGCAGGTGCCAGTAAGATGGATGCCTCCAGACTGGTCGCCAACACGGTGGAAATTGAAGCTGCAGGCGCATGCTCTGCCGATGTGCATGCCACGAATACGCTGCGAGCCGACGCTGCAGGTGCCAGCAAAATACGCTACAAAGGAAACCCAGGCAATGTGGTGACCGATGTAGGCGGTGCCAGCAAAGTGTCTCGCATGTAGTAGCTTTACAAAAAAAGGGATAGGCCGTTTGGCTTATCCCTTTTCTTTACCTGTAATACACCTTTGCTGGGTGTAAGTTCTAATAAGTCTTCACGTATAAATCCAAAACATAAGAATGAGAAAATATACTTTCGTATTTCTGACGATGCTGCTAATTAGCTTGCTCAGCTGTTCAGAGATGGGCGGAGAACTCAACTATATGAATCGACTAAAAAAGTCCATCTCCGAAAAATATGAGACCGATAAAGTAGAAATAAACATCAAAAACAAAAGTGAGCTAACTGTATCACTTGTTGACTCAAAATTTGATGATTACTCTCCAGCGAAAAAAGAGCAGGTTGCCCGAGAAATTGGAAAGCTAGCACAGGAACTTCGGGAAGACAAGGAACCAATTAAAACTGGTGTGGTGAATTTCCGAGATGAAGAAAATTATGGCATAGCTAAAACCAGCAGCACGGTGAGCTTCCAGATGTACGAATAGACTCGTCCTGCAACAAATAAAGACAGTACTTGATTTGGTCTTAATGCTGAAGTTCTTGCTTTCTGTACCAATTTCCCTGCGGACAATCAAACTTATCAGTTCGCACTGTTTCTATTCCTGCCCACTTAGTACAAAATAAAACTTTATACCCACTTACAGGTTCTATACCTAAGTGATTTGTTTGTTTAGTTGTTTGGTGAGTTTACCTGGCGAAGTCCCAGTTCTTTTCCTTTTTCGAGGAGAAAAGCGAAGGCTTCGCCAAACTCATTTTTAACAGTTCCCTCCAGTATCGCTTCTGTCAGTGCCTCTTTCAACTCCCCTACCGTTTTAGACGGCTTCAGGTCAAAAGTATCCATGATAATCTCACCTGTAATTACCGGCTGGAAGTTACGCAGCTTGTCGCTCTCCTCTACCTCTACCAATCGCTTCTCCACCTTATCGAAGTTCTGCAGATAGCGCTTTACCTTGCTGTCGTTTTTGGAAGTGATGTCAGCGCGGCATAGTTTCATCAGCGCATCAATGTCGTCGCCTGCCTCAAACAGGAGTCTGCGTATAGCCGAGTCGGTCACGGTGTCCTTTACCAGCGCAATAGGGCGTAGGTGCAGGCGAACCAGCTTTTGCACAAACTTCATGTGATCGTTCAGTGGCAGTTTCAGATCTTTGAAAAGCTTGGGTACCATACGGGCGCCGCGCTCTTCATGACCATGGAAAGTCCAGCCTACTTTCTCGTGGTAGCGCTTAGTGTCCGGCTTGGCAATGTCGTGCATGATGGCCGACCATCGCAGCCACAGGTCATCCGTAACCTCCGACACATTATCAAGCACCTGCAGAGTATGGTAGAAGTTATCTTTATGCGAGTTGCCTTTGATCGTTTCCACACCTTGCAATTCTGCCATTTTCGGAAAAATAAGCTGCAACAGACCGGAAGCAAAAAGCAGTTTGAAGCCGTAAGAAGGTACCGGTGAGAGCACGATCTTGTTCAATTCATCCGTGATTCGCTCCTGTGATACAATCTTGATGCGCTCCTTGTTGTCAATGATGGCATCGAAGGTTTCGGGAGCGATATCGAAGTTGAGTTGAGAGGCGAAGCGGATGGCCCGCATCATGCGCAGCGGGTCATCGGAGAAGGTGATACCCGGCTCCAACGGCGTACGGATGATTTTGCGCTTCATGTCTTTTACCCCATCGAAGCGGTCAATCAACTGTCCGTAGGTACCTTCGTTCAGGCTTATGCCTAAGGCGTTGATGGTGAAGTCGCGGCGTTTCAGGTCGTCCTCCAGCGTACCAGTTTCTACATCTGGCTTGCGGGATTCCTCGCGATACGATTCCTTGCGGGCACCCACAAATTCCACTTCCCATTCACCTGAGCGCAGCATAGCCGTACCGAAGTGCTTAAAAACAGACACTTTGGGCTTGTGCGGCAGCTTATGCGATACCCGCTCAGCCAGCTCGATGCCATTGCCCACACATACCACGTCAATATCTTTAGATGGCCTTTTGAGGACCAGATCACGCACAAAGCCCCCAATCACGTAAGCGTCTACGCCTACCTCTGCAGCCGCAGCGGCCACGGTATCGAATATGGGGTGCTCAGGTAATTTTATCGTATCCATTCAGAAAAATCAAAACCTCAGGCTGTACAGAAAACATACGCCTGAGGCACAAAAATAAAGAGATAAATTCAGAGCAAGGCTAAAAAATCGTAGACGGCTCTGAAACATAGGTATAACCCACCGCCCGTTACGCGCTATACCTACACCCTACTCCCTGATTACAGTTTGCCTCCCGCTTTCATCAATCTTGATAATCCGCGATGGCCGCGATTCCACATCTTCATCCTGTCGCCACTGCACCACGTAGTCAACTCGTTCTTTTATGGAATCCGACACCTCGGCAAAGGTACGAGGCGAGGGCTCTCCGCTCACATTGGCTGAGGTAGATACCAGCGGGCGGCCTATTTGCTGCATCAGGCGGTGACAGAATTCATCTTTGGCGATGCGCACACCAATGCTGCCGTCTTCAGCCACCAGCTCTTTGGGCAGGTTCTGAGCACCAGAGAGCACAAAAGTTGTCGGACGCTCCTGTGACTCCACCAGTTTCTCAAAATCATCGGGCACGTGTTCGATGTAGCGCCGCAGCATAGCCACGTCGCTCATCAGCACAATCATCGACTTCGACTCTTCCCGTTCCTTTATCTTGAAAATCTTCTTGACGGCCGCAGCATTTTCGGCATCGCAACCGATTCCCCAAACTGTATCGGTCGGGTACAGAATAACGTTACCTATCAGTAACTCCTCTTCCGCTGCCTGAATCTCTTTCAGTAAGTGTTTCATAGCTTTAATTGTTTACTGTTGATTGTTTGATCTCCTCGTGGTTTTCCCATATTATTTGAAAAAAACAACTAGCAATTAACAACCAAAATTTACTTAATCTCCTGCGTCAGTTCTACCAGCACGCCGTTGGCGCTTTTAGGATGCACGAAGCATACGAGCTTGTTATCGGCGCCTTTCTTTGGCGTTTCGTTCAGTAAAATGAAGCCCTCGCCTTTCAACCGCTCCATCTCAGCCAAAATATCCTCCACCTCAAAGGCGATGTGGTGTATCCCCTCACCGCGCTTTTCGATGAACTTGCTGATGGCGCTGTCGGGTGTTGTGCCCTCTAAAAGCTCTATTTTTGTACCTCCCACTTTAAAGAAAGAGGTGTTTACTGCCTCTGACTCCACAAACTCAGTTTTGTAAGGCTCCACGCCCAGCAATTTAAAATACAGGGCATTTGCCTCGCTGAAATTTTTAACCGCTATACCTATATGTTCTACGTTTAGCATTTTCAATTTGTAATTAGTCTAAGTAACCTTTTTTTGTTAATTTTGCAGGGAATTCAAAACTAATAATTTCTCACAACTGTTAATCAGACAGGACAAAAAGAGATAAAAAATAGTGATATGCTAACATTTCCGATATACTTAGACAACAACGCCACTACACCGCTTGACCCGCGCGTGCTGGAGGCTATGATGCCATACTTCACAGGCAAGTTTGGTAACGCCGCTTCCCGTAACCACGCATTCGGCTGGCATGCCGAGGAGGCTGTTGACTATGCACGTGAGCAAATCGCCTCACTTATCAACTGTTCACCAAAAGAAATCATCTTCACTTCGGGCGCCACTGAGTCAGACAACCTGGCTATCAAAGGTGTCTTTGAGATGTATGCCTCTAAAGGTAACCACATCATCACGGCTACTACAGAGCACAAAGCAGTACTGGATACCTGCAAGCACATCGAGAAGATCGGTGGAAAGGTAACGTATCTGCCTGTGAACGCAGAAGGTCTGATTGACCTAAAGCAACTGGAGGAAGCGATTACGGACAAGACCATCCTGATTTCTATCATGTATGGTAACAACGAGGTAGGCGTTATCCAGCCGATCCGTGAAATTTCTGCTATTGCCAAGAAGCACGGCGTGCTATTCTTTACAGATGCTACGCAGGCGGTAGGTAAAATTCCAGTGGATGTGGAAGCTGACGGCATCGACCTGATGGCTTTCTCTGGCCACAAAATGTACGGACCGAAAGGTGTTGGTGCATTGTATGTACGTCGTAAGAACCCACGTGTGAAAGTAACCGCCCAGATGGACGGTGGCGGACATGAGCGTGGTATGCGTTCTGGTACGTTGAACGTGCCTGGTATTGTGGGTCTGGGTAAGGCTTGCGAGATTGCCAAGCAGGACATGGAAAAAGACACAGCCCGTCTTTCTGCCATGCGCGACAGACTCGAGAAAGAGCTTTTGACAATCGAGGAGTCTTATGTAAACGGTTCGCGTGAGCATCGTCTCCCACACGTAACTAACATTTCCTTCAAGTATGTAGAGGGTGAAGGGCTGATGATGGGTGTGAAAGACATCGCCGTGTCTTCTGGTTCTGCCTGTACATCAGCATCTTTAGAACCTTCTTACGTACTAAAAGCGTTAGGATTAAGTGACGACCTGGCACACTCTTCGCTGCGCTTCGGTTTAAGCCGCTTCACGACTGACGAGGAAGTAGACTACGCCATCGACCACGTGAAAGAGGCTGTTGCCAAACTGCGTGAGATGTCGCCACTGTGGAGATGTTCAAAGAGGGCATTGACCTGAACTCAATTGAGTGGGCAGAACACTAAGAGTTTAATTTAATAATGGGGAATGAATAATTATAAATTGTTCTCTCTCCTTATTATTCATTAATCATTAACAACTAGTAATTATAAATAGCCATGGCTTATTCAGATAAAGTAATTGACCATTATAACAACCCACGCAACGTTGGTACGCTTGACAAGGCGAAGAACAACGTGGGTACAGGCCTTGTAGGTGCGCCTGAGTGCGGTGACGTAATGCGCCTCCAGATTGAAGTTGACGAGAACCAGATTATCACTGACGCGAAGTTTAAAACCTTCGGTTGTGGTTCTGCTATCGCATCTTCTTCTTTAGCTACCGAGTGGCTGAAAGGAAAGTCTGTTGACGAGGCCCTTGCCATCGACAACATGGACATTGTGGAAGAACTGGCATTGCCGCCTGTGAAAATCCACTGCTCGGTGCTGGCTGAAGACGCGATTAAGTCTGCCATCAACGACTATAGAGTAAAGAACGGCCTTCCAGCACTGGAAATGCCGAAGTCACACCACTAAGACCTGGACTCACGCATGGAGTCAACGACCGAGGTGCATGTAGAAAGTGCACGCATTCAGAAGCAGATTGAAAACCACTTAGGCTTAAGTGGCGACAGTCTGCTTTTCGAATTCAGAAAGCTGGATAACAAAGTGCGTCTGGACCTGATTACGGTAAACCCGCGTCACTTGCAGTCTTTCCTCTTCCACACAGAAGTTGGGTATGACAGAGTGGACGCGCTCCGTAAAATGTGGGACTACGTGCAGAGTTACAAAGAAAAAGAGAGCCCTTATACCGTACAGTGGATGGCCCGTGGAGATAAGGAGTTGAATACTTCTTACTTCAGAGCTCGTAATATGTACGAGGCCCTCGACAAGTTATACTTTGGTCGCGACATGAACACGATTACTGTTTTCAGTGTGGTACTGAATCCAGTGTCTTAAAGAACGAATTGTTATGATAACAGTATCAGATAAAGCAAAAGAGAAAGTATTGAAGCTGAAGCAAGATGCGCAGTTGGATGATACGTTTCGCCTGCGCGCATCTGTGGCAGGAGGTGGTTGTTCCGGGCTCTCCTACAACCTCGACTTCGACGATGAGGTAAAGCCGATGGACCAGGAGTTTGAGGACAAAGGTATCAAGGTAGTAGTGGATATGAAGAGTTTCCTATACCTGGCTGGCACCGAACTTGACTTTTCGGACGGCTTGAACGGCAAGGGCTTCTACTTCAACAACCCGAATGCCTCCCGTACCTGCGGCTGCGGCGACAGCTTCTCCGTTTAAGGAACGACAGCTTATAAAATCAGAAGGGCCAGCTATTCTAGCTGGCCCTTCTGATTTTATGTCTTTGGCAGGTATAGCCACTCTTCAGGGCTAGTTATTTTTTAGGTAAGGATACTCCCCAAGTATAGCGTTATTTCTTCAGGAACCGTAAAGTCTGCTTTTGCCCAGCTTCGTCAGAGAGCACCAAGGTATAGTTCCCATGCCCCAAGCTACTGACATCCAGTGAATGAGTAAAACCCTTCAAGTTTCGGCGCAACACCACACGTCCCATCTTGTCATACACAGCTGCATCGTAAGGTATGTGCGCAAACGGTAGTTCTACCTTGAGCTCCTGCTGTGCCAGGGTTGGGTATACCGTGGCTGTTTTGGCCTGCCGATTTGTTACTGCAACCACATGGTAGTAGGTATAAGAAAGATCTTCGTCAACTTGCTTAAGTCGGTAATAGGACGTACCTAAGAGAGGTTCTCTATCGTGAAAGGTATAGTTTGTGGTCATGCTTGTCGTACCCATGGCATTCACAATGCCAACAGTCTCGAAGTTCCTTGCATCGGTACTACGCTCTATTTCAAAATGTTTGCTATCGAGTTCTGAAGCTGTTGTCCAGTTAAGTTCAACGCCTTTGCCGATAGTTCGGGCAGTAAACTTGGTCAGTTCTACTGGTAGTGGCACATAATCAGGCTGAAATTTCCAAGTTACCTGTACATCATCAATCGCAAGTCCATGGTCCTGTTGTAATTCGTCGGGGTCATACCAGCGCAGCATCACGTAGTAGCCATCGGGTATAGCTTCAGGCAGGGTATAGCTGAATTGCTTTCGGTTTTCAGGTATGTTTCCGTCAATATGGCCTGCTGTAGTTTTATTTTTAGGACTGTTAAATTGAAGAGAAGGAACAGTTGTCCACCCGCCCGTTTTGAGGTTAACGGTTAAATTAAAAGAGGAAGAATACTCGGCAATAGCATACATAAAAAGCAGTCTTTGCACATCTGTATTAGTACTACCCACCCGCCACTGCTCCGCTGCATACTCTATATCGAGCTGAGTAATCGTCTTTCCGGAGGTGTTTTGTAACAGTAGATTGTAAGCAAAATCACCGACTTTGTCTGCGGTCAAAGCACCCAATGCCCTATCAGTAGAGTTTGTATGCCCATAACTGAACAAAGCAGCAGTATTAGATGAGCCTGTACTAATACTAATAGTGTTAACCTCTATTTTAGAACTCAGCACAGTCCAGCCGTCAGGTATAAATGCGTTTACACCTAATTCAGCTGTAGTTCCTGTTCTTGGCAGGGTATTGAAATCTTGTTCATAAGTGGTAACAAAACTGCCCATCTCAATTGCCTGCCCATAAACAGGCATAATATAACTAGCTATGACCCAAAGAGCTCCCAGCGCCGTAGACCTTACGGCTTGGGCAATAATTGTTTTCATGTAAAAAGCTAAAAGTAAAAGTTTAACATACTACAGTAATACTACCTTCTGAATAAATTAAAGCTTAAACTTTTAGCTACTTACTTAAGTTCAATCAATCCCCACTTTTATTGTAGCTTAAATTTCATGTTTAAACACTAAATATAAGCATATAAGGAGCTAGTAATGAATGAACTGAATAGTGCCAAAATGTTGGTATATGAGGTAATGCTATACTTGTATTGTTATACTTAAGAGGTATGAGCAGTCAAATAAGAAGAGAAACCTAAGTACTTTTAGGACAGGCAAATATCTGGATGTTATTTCAGGGCTACCCCTCCTTAGTCACAATCTGATTAAGATTAGCAGTTTTGAAATGCTGGTATACCCTCAGCACGATAGCAAGGGCAACGGCAGCCTCAGCAGCGGCAACCAGGATAACAAAAAGGGAGAACATTTGTCCTTGCATCAACACAGGATCGTGACGGCTGAAGGCTACTAGGTTCAGGTTGGCGGCGTTGAAAATTAATTCTATACCCATCAGCACCACCACTGCATGACGCTTTGTGATAACAGCCAAAATGCCAATCGTAAACAAGGCTGCGCTCAACAGCAGGATGTGCTCTAAAGGAATCTGATCTAACATTATACCTTCTGTTTGTCTGTGGCGATATAGGCTGCACCCATCAGTGCTATAAGCAGTAGCAGAGAGGCTATTTCGAAAGGCAACACAAAGTCGGTCATCAGTTTTACACCGATGTGCTGCACCGTGCTTTTCTGGCCTGCCAGCACATCGGTGTCAGTTTGTTGAAGCCATGGCAGTGAACTGAATCCTGCCTGCCAGATGGTATAGCTCAGCCCAACAAGTGTTAGAAGCGCAATAGTAATTCCCCATCCTACGTTTACATTCTCTGACATGACAGACTTGTCGTGCACCCTACTGCTGAGCATAATACCGAACAGGATCAGCACCAGCACACCACCCACGTACACCATTAGCTGCGTGACAGCAACAAAATCGGCAAAGAGCAACACATAAATGGCCGCTACACTCAGCAGGGTGAGCAGCAGGGAGAAGCCTGCATATAGCAGGTTCCGCGTCAGCACCATGTAAGCACCCGAAACTATGGCTAATAGAGCAAAAACGTAGAATAGCATCTTCTCTTTGATTCGTCTGTTTTTAAATACTTGGTTTGTCAGATTCGAGCTGATAATGGAAACCATTCCCCAGCATCAGATAATGCATGTGTTGAAACCGTATAGCTATTTAACAATTTAATTTACTGCTGCTTCCGGGCCGCTAATGCCGCTGCTTTGGCTGCGGCCATTTCTTCCTGCTGCTTCTGTAGCAATAGCTTTTTCTCCTCTGCCTGTTCTGGAGTAAGGTCAGTGAAGTGGTAAATCATGTTCTTAATATCTACTTCAGCGAAATCGTATACCGGAGTCATAGTCAGGCAATCTGTTGGACAAACCGTGGTACAGAGGCCGCAGTAGCAGCACTTAGCCATGTCAATGTCGAACACAGGTGCATAAAGACGCTTTTTTGTACCGTCTGACGTCACCCCGATCTCCTCCGTTGCCTTCACAGATTCAATTGTGATGCAGTTCACCGGGCATATCTTGGCGCAAAGATCACACACAATGCAGTCGTCGATCTCGTTGTGCAGGCGGTAGCGGCCGTTTTCTGGAACAGGTATAGCCTCATAAGGGTATGTAAGCGTTACCAAGCCCTCTGGCTGCTTAAAGTAATTATCGTCCATGACCGGCACAGGCGCACGCCGCTTGTCCGCATTCCGAAAATGCCGCCATGTCAGTAGCAATCCGCTTAGCAGCGACTTTACCACTTCCCAAAATCCGGTTTTATGTTGAACAGACGATTTCTCCATATCTTATTTGAAAGGGTATAAGTCGAAACCCATCCCTGCCCCTATCAAGAGGAAATAAATTACCAATGCTCTTACTTCTAAACTCAATAAATCTTAAAACTCCTGGCTCAAACCATTAGCAATCGCCATATACCAGCTAGCAAGACTACACCCAGCGCAACGGGTGTCAATACCTTCCAGCACAGGTGCATGAGTTGGTCCACGCGCAGACGCGGGTAGGTCCAGCGGATCTGCAACTGCAGGAACAGCAGCACAAAGGTCTTGCTTAGCAGCCAGAAGCCCCCCCATAGTATACCTGAAAGTGACCCTATTGTGCCTGTTGTCCAGTCTGCAAACTTAAGCGTAGTCAGGTTTGGCAAAGGCGTATTCCAGCTCCCAAGGAAGAGAATAACTGCTACCAGGCTAACCAGCACCATCATGCTATATTCCGCCAGAAACAGCACGGCAAACCGGAAGCCCGAATACTCCACATGAAACCCGGCTACCAGTTCCGATTCCGCTTCCGGTATATCGAATGGTGCCCGGTTACTTTCTGCCAGGGATGCGATAAAATAGATCACAAAGGCTACAAGCAAAAGCGGAGCTCTGAAGATGTTCCAGGTAGTGATACCACCTATATTTGTCGTGTTTATACCCAGCGCTTCGATACCAAAGAGCCAGTTCTTTTCAAACTCAAGTCCGGGAAAGCGGTTTAGCAATATACCTTGCTGATAGCTGATCTCCTGAAAGTCCAGTGACTGGCAAATCATCACAACAGAGAGAATAGCCAATCCGGCTGGTATTTCATACGATACAATTTGCGCCACGGATCGCATGGCACCCAGCATGGCGTACTTATTATTGGAGCCCCAACCTGCCATGAGCAAGCCTACTACATCAAGTGAAATAATGGCCAGCAGGTAAAACACACCGATGCCAATGCCGGCAGGTATAAGCTCCGGCGTGAAGGGTATAACGGCAAAGCCTGCGAATACTGCGGCGAAGATCAAGATGGGAGCTAATTTGAAAAGCTTCTTATCAGCCGCGGCAGGTACAATGTCTTCTTTCTGCAGCAGCTTTAGTACGTCCAGCACCGACTGAAGCGAGCCGTAGGGTCCCGCCTCGGTTGGTCCCAGGCGGTCTTGCATAAAGGCTGCCACCTTGCGCTCCGCATACGCCAGCACAATGACGATACCCAGCAATAGCATAAGTGTCAGCAGAAAGGCAAGCATAAGCGGTTAGGTTTTATGAACGGGCAAAGGTAGTTTTTAATGTGCTAATGTGCTAGTAGAGCCAGATACTACAGTCAGCTTTTACTTAGCTGATCATAACTATATCCCATTAGCAGCGGTCAGGATAATCGGCTCGCCGTCAGTTATCAGGATCGTGTGCTCGTGCTGCGCTACAAAAGCTCCTGCATCTGCCAATAGAGTCCAGCCGTCGCCTTTCTCATGCACATAACTTCCTTTGGTGGAGATAAAGGTTTCTACAGCGACCACGGTGTTCTTGCGGAACCTTCGGGTCTCCTGCTTGTCATAAAAGCATGGAATCTCGTGCGGCTCTTCGTGCAGGCTACGACCAACGCCATGACCAACCAGATTCTTGATTACCTTGAAACCGTTCTTCTTCGCTTCTGTCTCTATAATGCGCCCTATTTCAGCTATCTTTTTGCCTCCCCTTATTTCTTTCAGCGCTTTATACAGTGCCGTGACAGAAGCATCTACCAGTTTGTTCAGACCATGCACGTCTTCTCCCAAAATAAAAGAACCGCCGTTGTCCGCATAATATCCATTGAGTTCCGCCGACACATCTATGTTTACCAGGTCTCCTTCTTTAAGAACGGTTTTGTCGGAGGGTATACCGTGTGCAGCTTCGTAATTGATACTGATACAGGTATAGCCGGGGAAATCATAGGTGATCTTGGGTGCCGACTGTGCATTGTAAGACTGCAGCAGCTTGTATCCAAAGTCATCCAACTCCTTTGTGGTCATACCTGGCCTGGCATGTTCGCGCATTTTTCTGAGGGTGATAGCCACAGCTTCACTCACCTTTTTTATACTTTCCAGATCCTCATTTGAGTCTATTGACATAGCTATACCTTTTCAATATTGATAAATACTAACCTTCCACAATATGCGGCACAAACTGCGACAGGTTGGTGATGATGCCTTTTTCGCGGCGAAAGCCGATGGCGGCTCCTTCGCCTGACCAGAATACACCGGCCTGGTACTGGTAGCCTTTGCCGTCTTCGGGCAGATCGCACCAGCGCTGGTATACCTGCTGCTGCTTATCATATTCACCACGAACTTTGGTCACGCGCCCATGGTCTACCACCTCTACACTTTGCCCTTCACGGCCAAAGTATGGCTTTTTGATGTACTTGCCCGTCAGCGGCTCGATGTCTGCCTCCAGCAGAAGAGGGTGGTACGGAAAAGCTTTCCAAAGCCAGGCTAGCATACCTTTGCTCTGAAACAGCAAGGTATAGGCCGGATTGGCAATTGTGATGGTGCGGGAACGGGAGAGCAGTGTCAGGGTTTGCAGCAGTTCTGGCTCTTCCCAGGCAATCTGCTCCCATGGCAGTAACTTAAACAAGAACGGAAAATGCCGCCACTGCTCTGACTCCACTTGTGCCCACACGCCTTTTTCGTCACCCTCTGTAGAGAAGCTCACTTCTTCGATTGGGCAGAGATGGGCTTCAAAACCAGCTTCGTTGGCAGCCTGGGTTATGACCGAGCAGTTGGCTTCGTCCTCTGCACTTGCCCCAATGTAAGTAACGAGCAAGGCAGGTGCTAGGTCTTCGTTTCGTTCGCGCCATACCCTGAGTTGTTCTACCAGAGCTTCGTACAGGCCAGAATACTGCAGGGCATCGTTTTTGCCGGCAACGGCCAGACTGGCCCATTGCACTACAGCGGTTTCAGGTATAGAAGTGGCGGTATCGGCATTAAATTCCAGCATTTTGGGGCCATCCGGCGTCATCGCCAGGTCAAAGCGACCATACAGATGCACCTGTCGGTCGTCGCTCCATGACTGGCGCACTAGCTGCCATAGGTTCTCGGGTATACCCAGCACTTGCAGGAAGGCGTCCGGAAGATCATTCGGAATGGCTTGCACCATCATGTTGTAAAGCGAGCTGGCAGCATCGAGTAATTCTTCTGCTTCGTCTTCGGTAATCACCACTGCCTCGCCGGGCACATAGTTGGCGCATCCGTCCTCCACACACCACTCCCAGCCCAGTCCGCGCACTGCTTTTTCCACATCACCTGTATGAGGTTTTACCTGGATGCTCGTTTTAGAATTTTCTAGCATGAAATACTCAGAAATAAAAGGTTGATACGCAAATGAAGGTATCGGCACAAGCAGCATAGCTTATACTGATACCTTCCATACGAGGCATGAACCCCAATAGGAGCATACCGTTATACCTGATTGTCGGGATACTCTCCTTGCGAAACAGCAAATATGCTTTTCCTATACCTTAAGATTAGGCTCCCGCTCCGCCGCTGCGTCCACGGAAGTAACCGCTTCGGCCTGTACGGGGCGCTGTAGACTGCTGACGGTAAGTCTGCACATTCTGGCGCCAGGCGGCTGTATTGTTCATCACACCCGGGTTGGCATAATAAGCAGGTCTGGGTGACATCATGCGACCGGCCATAAAGCCCATGCCGCTCCACCATAGCACACTGCCCAAACCGAAGCCGCCCTGGGTATATTGCTGCTCATTTTGGGCAATGTCACGCATCTGGTTCTCGAGTGCCAGGCCCTGCAGCGTATCTACGCGGCCATCATTATACTTTAAGATCGCCATGCTCTGGCCCGGTGCTGTGGTACGCTCATCGGTGATCTTCCACTGGTCAGGTGCCTCCTCAGTTAGTTCCGTTACAATCCCATCCGGCACAGGCACTTCTGTACCCGCATTCCATTCATCATTTGTCTGCGTGTTTGAGTCACAGCTGGTGAGTCCCATGGTAGCGGCGGCGGCCATGATAAAGGCATTGCGCTTGAAGTCCCCGATGGTCAAATATCGCTTTTTCATAAGATTATCTCCGTTGATATATAAAGGTACTCTTTTTACGGGATTTCTGAAAGTGAGGGATTGGAGGATGGCTGCATTGTTGATTACCAGTGCATAATTTGGACAGGTCACGACCTGTCATTTTGAAATTCCTGACACTGAAACTCCTCTACTCCCACAAGGGATAATGCTCCAGGTGCACTTTCCGCTTGAAGAAGATGCGGGTACTTTCTTCGAATGACCTGGTAAAATCAGACACAAAAAATGCATGATCGCCCTGCAACTCGCCAGAGGTCAGGTCATTGGTTTCCAGAAATCTCCGAACATGCCTGGCCACGATCTGGCTGGCGTCCAGTACATCTACTTTCCCCTGGTAGTAATTCTCGATCTGTCTTTTGATAAGCGGATAGTGCGTACAACCCAGAATAAGTGCCTCTATACCTTGCAGTTCGGGCGCTGACAGGTAGGCGTGAATCACGTTTTCAGAAATAGAATCATTGAAAAAGCCCTCTTCGATCATGGCAGCTAGCAGCGGCGTGGCATGTGATTTCAGGGTAATATCGAGGTCCAGTTCATCTATCTTTTTGCGATACACATTGGAGTTGACCGTTTGCTTTGTCCCGATAAGTCCAATCGTTTTGCCTGCATAGGTCTTTCCAATATGCTCCACCACCGGTTCTATCACATTCAGCACACGTGCCTTGCTGCCCACATATTCCTTTACAAGCTCATAAGCAGCCGCTGAAGCCGAGTTACAGGCGATTAAAATCACTTTGCAATGCTGCCTGAGCAACAGATCACAAATCTTTACGGCATAAGCCTGTATGGCAGCCGTAGATTTATCCCCATAAGGCAAATGGGCAGTGTCGCCAAAGTATATAAGCCTTTCATTTGGCAGTTCTGCCACGATTGCCTGCGCTACAGTAAGCCCCCCTATGCCACTGTCAAATACCCCGATCGGGTGCATATTTTTTCTCTCTCCCATATGGTGCGAAGTTATGCTAAAACCCACAAAATTAGATGTTCACCATGATTTTAAGATCATTCACTTATTTTGACATTATGATTGAATTTTTCAAACTTACTATTGAGTTATGAAACAGCTTATCATTCAGAGCGACGGCATTAAATATTATTTTTACAATATATTTTGTAAATAAATTTTATTTGGTTATATTTAACTACTTTATACAAAGGGAATTGCTATCTTAATTCTCCATTCCCTGAGTACGACACCCGGCGGCTTTATCAACAGAGCAGATAAAGCAGATTATCCACCTCCTAGCCTAGCCCTTATGTCTACAGCTATCACTGACTCCGCTTTCATCATCTCGTCCGCTTCACCTGTGGTGAAACGAACTCCCTTGTATGGTAGTTTTATCAGTCGCTTTGTGGCCTTCCTGATCGACACGACTATACTCGTGTTCTGGTACTCGATCATACTTTACTCTATGGCCGAAAATTCGCTGCAGTTCAACACCTGGAAACAAGTGGTGGTAGATGGCAACATTAGTATGCTTGAGTTTGAAGCTGTACTTCAGTTATTTTTTTACAGTCTGTATTTTCCTATACTGCACTGGCTTTACTATACCTTGCTGGAGGCCTCCCCCAAGCAGGCTACTATTGGCAAGTTTACCTTGGGGCTGAAAGTAACGGACTTGCGGGGCAAGCGCATTTCTTTTCTTCAGGCTAATGCGCGCTATTTCTCACGCATCCTTTCGGCTTTACCGCTGTTACTTGGCTTTTTGCTCATACAATTTACCCGCCGTAAGCAGGCACTGCACGATTATGTAGCCCGCACCCTAGTGATGACTGAGCAATAAATTGCACTATTTTTCTACTATATATCCAACACCTCTAAGTACGAATCGTATATTATACCTTGTATAACAACAAGAAAGGAGGTAATCATGCGATTTATCCCAACCCGTTTTCACGGTATATTGGATTATGTATATGGTATTTTACTTATTGCATCGCCCTGGCTGTTCAATTTTGCCGCAGGTGGTTCTGAAACCTGGGTACCTGTAGTCATAGGCGCGATCGTGCTTCTGCAAACAATCCTGACAGACTTTGAGATGGGTCTGGTAAAGAAGATTCCAATGCAGACACACCTGATGCTTGACTTTGGCATTGGCGTCATACTAGCACTGTCTCCATGGCTGTTTGGTTTTGCCGACTATGTGTATACACCACACCTGATTTTCGGTGTATTCTCTATACTGGCATCGCTAACGACACATCGTACACCAAGCAGAGCTTACAAAACTAATGTAGCACACGAAGAAACCATGCGATAAGCGATATAAACCATGTGTAATGCAACAGGCTGACTCCATCAAGTCAGCCTGTTTTATTTTGTCTGCCTATAGCGCAGAAATGCCTAAATTTGCTTTATGAATTACCTATCCGCAGAAAATATATCAAAAAGCTTTGGCGAACGCTGGCTTTTCAAAAACCTGAACTTCGGCATCAGCCAGGGCAACGTGTCGCCCTGGTTGGCGTGAACGGCTCTGGCAAAACCACGCTGCTCAATGTGCTGGCAGGCAAATTACCCCCTGACGAGGGTAGCGTGAGCGTGCGCAAAGAAGTCACGATCGGTTTCCTGGGCCAGAACCCGGAGTTTGATGAAGAGCTGACGGTACAGCAGACCATTTTTGGTGGACAGAGCGAAGTACTCGACGTCATCCGCGAATACGAAGTAGCCATCTCCCACCCCGACACTAGTGCGGAGAAGATGCAGCACCTAATGGAGCGTATGGACGAGCTGCAAGCCTGGGATTTTGAGATCAAAGTGAAGCAGATCCTTTCCAAGTTAGGTATACACAATCTTGAGCAGGAGATAAAACAGCTCTCGGGCGGGCAGCGCAAGCGGGTGGCCATGGCCCGAGTGCTCATTGAGGAGCCTAGCATGCTCATTCTGGATGAGCCCACTAACCACCTGGACCTGGACACCATTGAGTGGTTGGAAGGCCTGCTTTCCACGCAGAACACCACCCTGCTGATGGTGACGCACGACCGCTACTTCCTGGATAAGGTGGCCAACGAAATAGCCGAACTCGACAACGGTGAGCTCTATACTTACAAAGGCAACTACAGCTATTTTGTGGAGAAGAAGGCTTCGCGTGAAGAAATGGCCGCTGCAGAAACCGAGAAAGCCCGCAACCTAATGCGCAAAGAGTTGGATTGGATCCGGCGTCAACCAAAGGCCCGCGGTACCAAAGCCAAGTATAGAGTCGATGCTTTTGAAGAATTGAAAGAGAAAGCAGCCAAAAAAACAGCGGCTCCGCAACTGGAGCTTTCCGTAAAGACGACACGCCAGGGCGGCAAGATCATCGAGGTAGACCATATTTCGAAGTCCTTTGGACCTAAGAAAATCGTGGACGACTTCTCTTATGTGTTTAAGAAAAAAGACCGCATTGGCATCGTAGGGCCGAACGGGGCAGGTAAGTCTACTTTCCTGAACATGCTCACCGGCAAACTGCAGCCCGACAGCGGCACCATCGATGCCGGCCAAACTACTGTGTTTGGTTACTACACCCAGGATGAGCTCGAGTACAAGCAAGACCAGCGGGTGATCGACATCGTGAAAGATATTGCAGAGGTAGTGGAGATGGCCAATGGTGAGGTGATCACAGCCAGCCAGTTCCTGCAGCACTTCCAATTTGCGCCGCCGCAGCAGTATACCTTTGTAAGCAAACTGAGCGGTGGGGAGAAGCGCCGTCTGCAGTTGCTGCGCGTGCTGATCAAGAACCCCAACTTCCTGATCCTAGATGAGCCAACCAACGACCTCGACATCATCACGCTCAACATACTGGAAGACTTCCTGCTCAACTTTGGCGGCTGTCTGCTGATGGTATCGCACGACCGTTACTTCATGGACCGGCTGGTAGAGCACCTGTTTGTGTTTGAGGGCGAAGGCAAGATTCGCAACTTCCCGGGCAACTATACCGACTACCGCGAGTGGCTGAAGGAGCAGGAAAAAACCGACCAGGAACCAAAGCAGGCTGCCCCTGTAATCGAAAAGAAACAGGAGCAACCCATGACAGGAAAGCGCAAACCGACTTATCAGGAGAAAAAAGAGTTTGAAGAACTGGAGAAGGAGATGCCAAAACTCGAGGCACGTAAAGCAGAGATCATCGAAACCATGAATGCCGGCACTACCACTGACCACGAGCAGCTTAATGCCTGGGCCAAAGAACTGGAGCAGTTAAACGAGCAACTGGAAGAAAAAGAGATGCGTTGGCTCGAGCTCTCCGAGATCATGTAAGCAACTCACAGCTATACCTTAAGATCGCCGAAGCAACCTGTTTGTTTCGGCGATTTCATTTCAGGCCTTTCACTGTCACGTAGGCTTTCTCGTTACGCTCCCCACTTTCACGATTTCCCGGTCAAACTTGCGGGGGTGGTTGATGATGGCGTAAAAACTATCCAGGTACTTAAGCGACTGCCGCAACCCTGATTTACTCAAGGGCTCACATTGCCTGTATACTGCATAAATCGGAGTACGGTAAGCATTAAACGTGTTAACCATCTCCCGGTGGATGTTATCCGGGAAAGTATACGCTCTGTACAGGCGCTGCTTTACTGACTTTATACCCAACTCGGGAGGCGGTGCAGCATAGGGTGCCCCTACTATACCTGCGTAGTCGAAGTCGAAAGGCACAGGTATAGGTTCTGAAAGTGAGTCAGGTGCCAGCAGATCTATGTTATGCCGGTAAGGCACAGACCAGTCTGTGTTGCCGATCATGTACTGGAAAAGGGCTAACCGGGCCATAGCCTTCGGATCGACAAGGTCCATACTTATGCGCATTTTGCTAGGTATAAGCTTCATATCCAGCCGACTGGCCATGCTTTTGTCATCCTCTATCAGAAAGGCGTAGCGCACCTCTGGTTTGCGTTTTCCCAGGCTGTCTTCGTAGGTCACCTGACAGAGGCGCACCCGAAAGCTCTCTTCAGCCAGCAGGTTGTATACCTTATATACCAGGTACTCCCGCAGCACGTACTCCTCCCCTACGCAGTGTGTTACCAGCTTCAGTTTGTTTTGCCCTTCAAACACGGTTCCTGCCGGCATTTTTTTGCGGATCAGGTTAAGCATGAGCGGCGGAAAGCGGCAGACGGTGACATCGCGACGGCGGTTGCCCCGCACCATCACCCGCAGCGGCAAAGAGATCTCCCCACCTGCAGCATCCTGATAAAAGAGGGTAGCGGCATGATACTTTCTATCATCGCCACGGTCCTTTAACAGCTTTTGAAAGTCGGCAACCAACTTGAATTGAAGCACTGCCTCATCCTCGAAGAGCGGCTTTTCCTGAGCCCGCGCCGGCTGCCACCCCAGCAAAAGAAAAACCAACAGGTATACAAAGCGATCGGCCATGCGGCGATTGTTTCGATGTATAACAATTGGTAACATAACTAGAAACTTAATTGCCTGTGCTGCGACAGTTATAACAGGGCAGGCTTAGAGCCCCATTTGCTTCAGTGCTTTCCTGGAGAACAGGTCTTTCATCACATTCCCTTTCAGTGCAGTTGTATCCATTTTCACCTCCAACCGAATAGAGTCTTTCCGGAAAGCCGTCAGGGTCGTATCCATGGCAAGGTCTACTACTACAGTGTCTACAAGCGGCACTAAGACAGTAGAGTCCATCTCAAAATCGAGCATCCGGGAAACCGTAGCGGAAATATCAACCAAGCTATACTTGGTTTCGACGATAGCGTCTCTTCTAAAATCTGGTCCCAGGGCGAGCAGACTTATATGCTGACAGCCTTCACAATCATCGCCATGGTCTATCCATCCGTTCTTTACCGAATCGAGATGGCGGCCATGGTCCGTGGTAATAAGCATTGTTGTTTTTCCTTTGTAGTGCGCATCTTTTTCAAGGAAATCCCAGAGCTGCTTCACATAGCGGTCGGACCGGGCGATGCCTCTCAGGTAGTAATCCCAGTTTCCGGCGTGGGCATAGCCATCCGGTTCCATAAAATTGATCAGCAGTAGGTTGGGCCTGTGGGTGGTGAGCACTTTCATTACCTCCACCAGCGTGAGAGAATCCGCCCGATAGTCACTGCCAGGGCCGCTCACGCCACAGTTAAGCGATGGCAAAAACTGGTCTTTCCAATCAGGCCGAAGGGTATTGCCCAAAATATCCAGCTTGTCTTTACTTGAAATGATCCAGGCGGCGGTGGTCGGTCTGCCTTTCTGCTTGAGCCACTGCTGAAACAAAGAGGGGTTAGCCGGCAGCTCATCTCCATAGTTATCAATCGGCTGGTTCACCCCAGTCGTGATAGCCGCATGGCCGGAATTGGTGTAGGTATAGCCATCATTCCGGAAGTTTCTGCAGAAGGTGCCTCTTTGGAGCAAATCGGTGGACATGTTAGGAATAATACCTGGCACTGCTCCCCAGGTTTCCGAATACCGAATGCCATCGATCACGACTATAATGACATTCTCAGTCTGCAATCCCTCGACCTTCTCTCCAGTTGGCGAGGTAGCACAGGATGCTGCAACAGCCACTATTGCCCCAATCAGCAAGCGAAACAGCCAATTGCTGCCTCCTATGCGTAATGAAGCCTGCCTGTAGTATCCGGATGCTCCCATACCCAATGCAATTAATAGAAACTAAACTCCTATAATCAGGTATACGAGTTCTGCTAAAGATCAGGCAAAAGCGGTACCTCCGGGCTTAGCTCCTGAAAAACCCTGCAGAATAGTTTGCGTTTAATCCCGATAATTGACTTCTTGCGAACATTAAACATCACATGCAACAACCAGCAGCCATAGCGAACCTCCACTTGACAATGCCTTCAGGCATTGCGCTACTGCATGCTGTTTCCGCTGATTGCTATCGTGCCGCTTATTATTGCTACGGTTATTATTACCGCTGCTCTACTGCGCTCTCTCAGGCAATCAGGCGACTAACATACCGCACTTAAACAGGAAAAGCCCACGGGTCCCTGACTGATACAACTGAAGCAGAGCGAAAGCTCTGCTTTTTTCATTTTATACCTATTCCAAAAACTAAAATTACGCCATATGACATCCATGGACCTGACACAGAACTACAGTAACTACACAGCCGAAAACCACCAGGTATGGGCCATCCTGTTCGACCGCCAATTACGCAACCTACCCGGAAAAGCCATACCTGAGTTTAGGGAAGGTTTGGAAAAAGTCGGTTTCAGCCGTGACCGTATACCTGATTTTAATGAGATAAATCAAAAGCTCAGGCCTTTAACGGGGTTTGAAGTGGTGGCAGCTCCCGGCATTGTCGATGATGCACTGTTCTTCCAGCTCATCGCCAGCAAGCGCTTCCCGGCCACTGTGTGGGTGCGCCGCATGGATCAGCTCGACTACCTCGAGGAGCCCGACATGTTCCATGACGTGTTCGGCCACGTACCGCTGCTCACTATTCCGGTGTACTGCGAGTTCCTGGCCAAGCTATCCGAGCTGGCCCTCTCCCACCTCGACCGCCCCGACATCATCGACCGACTTACACGCATCTACTGGTACACCATCGAGTTCGGGTTGTTCCGCAAACCAGGCCAGCAGGCACAGATCTACGGAGCCGGCATTCTTTCCTCAGTGGGTGAGAGCAACCTGTCTGTATCTGATGAGAGTGTGAAGTTCGGCTTCGATGTAGACCATATCCTCAACACAGCTTACATAAAAGAGACCTTCCAGAGCCAGTACTTCTGCATCCACAGCTTTGAGCAGCTGCTCGAGAGCCTGCCAGCTATAGAAACGGCCCTGCAGCAGCTACGCACCCAGGATGTGCTTGTGCCCACTGCCTGACATAAAAATTCCCGCCAGCATCAGGTATAGACTACCTCTTGCTGGCGGGACTTAACTCTTTCAACTGATCTGCTCTAGTGCGTGAGCTCGTGGTTGATCATAAAACCAAGCTTGCGTGGTCTTGACAGCTGGGAGTTTTCGAGTTTCTGCTTATAGGTGATGCGCTCAATATCCGAGACATCCTGCCCCATCAGGTCATTGTTCACAGCTGCCACCATGGCGCTTTCCACGATCAGGCGCAGCATGTCATCATTTATCACATTGCGGGCAATGCGGTCGTAAGGCAAGTCCATCTGCTTCACACCTTCTATGGCAAAGTGGTTATCGATATTAATGAGCATCCTGCCCACCAGGTAACCAGGGTCGTCGAGGCGGTTGTACTTAACGGTATCTGCCATGAAGTTGTACGCCATGATGTGTCCGAAAAACCGGCGGCGGAAGTCCTCTTCCACGTAATCGTTGCGCATGATCTCGTAGTCGTCAGGGAACGTGACGATGTTGGAATGCATGACAAAAACCAGCAGATCACCAGAAAATTTGATCTGAAATTCCAGATCGGTAATCGCCTTGTATTCGATCACAACATCCGAATTGTGCGTCGTGATCCGATTGGTCAGCTCCTCTACAATCTCCTGCGAAATTTCCTTCATCCGCGTAAAGGTCTGGTAGGCATTGCGGTATATCGCCTGCTTTGTAGCCGACTTTTGCTGCAAGCCTTGTATTATATCGTCGAGTCTATCTTTCATACTTGTGCTTGTTTCGGGTGCTGTATTTTTTACTCTAATCTTCAGAAATAGTTATTCAAGCGGTTTTCCCAAGGTATACCAGCCTTACTGATTTACATTTAACAGACTGATGATCACTTTAATTAACAGGTGCTATAAATTGCCTTAGCACCTGCTCATGATGCTGCGCAAAAGACGGTGGAGGCGTCACTTCAACCGCTTTCATCCCCTCCCCTACAAAAGCTAACTGCCTGATGCCGCTGGGTCCACCTGGCTGGGTAAGCAACATGCGCCTGGCCTGTAGCTGCTCAAAAACCTCGGGTATGCTGTTCACGGCACCGGCCGGCACATGCAGCCTGTGTAGCTCCTGTAATAGCACGGCCCGCTCCTGCTGCCTGATCAGCCGCTCTAACTGTTGATTAATAGCCTCCCGATGCTGCACTCTTGCATTGTTGGTAGCAAAGTGTGAATGATCTGCCAGTGCCTCCTCCCCCAGCACCTGACACAATCGCCTGAACTGCCTGTCGTCACCTATGGCGAGAACCAAAGGCAGGCCGTCTTTGCAGGTAAACACACTGCCGTAGGGTACAATATTGGGGTGCTCAGAACCCATGCGCTGTGGGCTATGCCCTGCCACCAGGTAGTTTGTACCCTGGTTGGCCAATGCTGAAACAGCGGCATCAAACAGCGAAACCTGCACGTACCTGCCCTCCCCGGTACGCTCACGCAGCAGGAGCGCCGTCAGTATACCTTCCTTTAACTGGTGGGCTGCCAGAATATCCATCAGGGCAACAGGCATTTTGGTGGGTGGTCCGTCAGGAGAGCCATTCATATACATAAATCCGCTCTCCGCCTGAATCACGGCATCATACCCTGCACGCTGGTCTTCGGCACCATAGCCCGTAATGTGCCCATAGATCAGCCTGGGGTTGAGTTGAGAAAGAGTACCGTAATCGACCTGCAACTTCTCGGCATCACCGGGCTTGTAGCTCGCTATGACAATGTCCGCTTTGGCAGCTAACTGATGAACAACATCAAGTGAAGTGGGCTCCCTGATATCGAGCCCTACAGAGAGTTTCCCCCAGTTGGCCGCCGAAAAGTAAGCGGAAGCCCCCGCACTCCCCTGCTCCGTTGTCAGTTTCCAGGTGCGGGTGACATCGCCCCCGGTAGCGGCATTTTCAAGCTTTACCACCGTAGCGCCAAGCTCTGCAAAAAACTGTCCTACACTAGGCCCTGCCAGCACACTGGCCAGCTCGAACACCAGCATATTTTTGAAAACGGGTTCAGCCATCGTCATTAGGTATAATCTCAGCGAGAGTTGGTTTCAGTCAATCGCCATGTAACAAAGCTATCAAAAAGGATATAAAAAAAGCAGCTCTCCCGAAGAAGAGCTGCACGTATGTTTTCGCTATGTATTGGATTAGGTTCCGAGCAAAGGGTCGATTAAATCAAGAAAAATATTGCATTAATGATGTTCACGCCCAGTAGAAGATAGAAGTTCGGAGATTCTTTTATAGCTTTTTTCATTTTAATTAAGAATAAATCTTTTTTCTATATGTTTTTAAATGATGGTTTA
>NZ_AKIS01000089.1:0-26203 GCF_000277005.1 Pontibacter sp. BAB1700
ACCAGGAGATCGGCGACTTCAGATACCTGCTCTTACGACAGGCGTAGCACCCTTAACTTGACCCCCTTTCGTGTGGCCYTTGGCCAGTCTCAGCTGGCCAACCCGGACCTGAAGTGGGAAACAACCAGACAGTTTAACGTAGGTACTGACATTGGCTTCCTGAATGGTCGTGTTAACCTTGCGTTTGACTATTATGTGAAGAAGACAGAGGACCTGCTTTTTGCCCGTCCTATTCCAACGCAGAGTGGTTTCTCTAGTGTGCAATTCAACGTAGGTTCTACTGAAAACAAAGGTTTTGAAATTGCCCTGAACACAGTAAACATCTCTAACCCAGGCAATGGCTTTAACTGGACAACAGACTTTAACATTGCCCGTAACCGCAACAAGGTAACGTCGCTTTATGAAGGACAGGACATCTTCTACGGCTTCGGCGGCAACTCACTTGTATTGCGCGAAGGTCAGCCAATAGGTACTTTCTACGGTTTGATCTCTGACGGCATTTACAGCAGAACAGAGGATGTCCCAGAATCTAAGGCTGAGTTCAATGGAACAATGGCTGGTGACGTGAACTTCCGTGATATCAACGGAGACGGCATTATCACAGACGATGACTTCACTGTGATCGGCAATGCACAGCCAGACTTTATCGGTGGTCTGACAAATACCTTCCGCTACAGAGGCTTCGACCTGAATGTGTTCTTCCAGTTCTCTTACGGCAACGAAATCGCGATGCCATCGCGTCAGTACCAGATGCACCTTGGTGTATATGACGACAACATGGTGGAAGATGTACTGGGCAGATGGCGCCAGGAAGGTGACGTAACAGACGTACCGCGTGCTACTTACCTGGATGAGAACTACAATGGCAGAAGCAACACATCACGCTTTATATATGATGGTTCTTACATGCGCCTCAAGAACATGGTATTGGGCTACACACTGCCTACTTCTGTTAGCGAGCGCCTGAGAATGAGATCACTGCGTGTGTATGCTCAGGCTCAAAACCTGCTTACTTTCACAGATTACCCAGGTTTCGACCCGGAAGTGAACTTTGCAGGTACCAGCAATACAACATTGGGTGTAGACTTCTACACAGTGCCTCAGAGCCGCACCATCACATTTGGTGTTAATGTTGGATTTTAATCATTAAACCGATTATCAAGATGAAAAAATATTCATACATATTGGCCGCAGCACTTGGTTTGAGTGTGATGACCGGCTGTGAGGAAAGACTGGAAGTAGCCCCGACCACACAGGTAGAGGCTGGTGTTGCCGTAACTGATTTCAATTCATTGGACAAGGCTGCCCTTGGTGCTTACAGCGCTATGCAGTCTGCAGACTACTACGGATACCGTTATGCCTTCTACAATGAGGTATACTCCGACAACATGGAGTTCATCGGTACATTTACCACTGACCTCGAGGCAACCAGACGGAACTTTACGGCTTCCAACTTACAGATTGACAACACATGGAGTACCATCTATGCAGTTATCAACCGTGCTAACACAGTTATCTCTCAGGCTAATGATTTGTTTTCAGCTGGTACTATCACAGCTGAGCAGCGTGATGCCGTTCAGGGTGAGATGTACTTTGTAAGAGCGCTTGCTTACTTTGATCTGGTGAAGGTGTTTGGTGGAGTACCACTTGAGCTGAATGCGACCACTGGTTTGCCAGACATTCAGTTCCTTCCGCGCGCATCTGAGCAGGAGGTGTACAACTCCATCATCAGTGACCTGACCAATGCAGAGAACATGCTGGGCACTGAGGAAAGATCAGATCCTCGCCGTGCTTCAGGACTTGCGGCAACTGCCTTGCTAGCCCGTGTGCAATTGCAGGTTGGCAACTATGGTGAGGCACAGGCCAAAGCCAACCAGGTTATCACAAGCAATGCATTTGAAATGATGCCTACCTTTGCCAGCGTCTTCACCACAGAAGGCAGCGGCAACAGAGAGTCCATCTTTGAGATTGACTTCACGGCAAACGACCAAAACAACCTGGGCTCATCTACTAACCCGAACACACCTGGTCAGAAATTCTACGTGCGTCAGGGTACTTATGAGGCTTTGCAAGCATCAGCTGCTAACGGTGACACCCGCTTTGAGTCAACTGTTCGCATTGAAGGCTCCGCCAACCGCCGCAGACTCCTAAAGTACGAAGATGCCGTGAATAACGCCGACAACGTAATTGTGATCCGCCTGGCAGAGATGTACCTGATCAGAGCAGAAGCTGCCATAAGACAGTCCAATACTGTATCAGAGCAATCTCGTGAGGACATCAATACTATCAGAAACAGAGCCGGTCTACCTGATGTGGGTGCACTTTCTGTAACGGCAGCACTTGATGAGATTCTGCGTCAGCGCCGTCTGGAGTTCGTAGGCGAAGGCCTCCGCTACATTGATCTGCGTCGTTACAACCTGACATGCGAGGTGCTTGGCTTCTGTGAAGGACAAGCTTTCCGTAACCTATGGCCAATTCCGCTTCAGCAGATTGAGCGTAACCCGAACCTGGTAAGAAACGAGGGCTACTAATCCCTGATTTTTATACCTTCTAAAAATGGCTCCCCTTACAGGGAGCCATTTTTTATTTAAAATATTCTCAAATAACTAAACATTTAGTTTGTAAACTAAGTAATTAGTTATATATTTATCTTATTCAACAGCCACAAGCCCCATGAAAGAACTCACCAAAGCCGAAGAAGAGATCATGCAGATCCTTTGGAAGATGAAAAAAGGATTCGTGAAAGATATTCTGGAAGAGATGCCGGAACCTAAGCCAGCCTATAACACGGTATCGACCGTTGTTCGCATTTTGGAGAAGAAGGGATTCGTCGGTTACAATGCCTTTGGTAAGTCTCACGAGTACTATCCGCTGGTGGCTGAAGACAAGTATAAGAGCTTTTTTCTGAAGAACTTCATGAGCGGTTACTTCGGAGGCTCTTTCGAAAAGCTTGTTTCGTTCTTTGCCAAAGACAATAACCTGGACGTAAAAGAGCTTGACCAGCTGATGCGCCATGTAAAAGACGACCTTAAAGAAGAGGACCAACAAGATGGAAACAATGCTTAATTACCTGCTGCAGTCTGCTATAGCATTGCTGGTGCTATACCTGTTTTACAGACTGGTGCTGCATAACCAGCCTGGCCTGCTTTTTAATAGGCTATATTTGCTACTGACTCCTGTACTGGCGCTAACTATTCCTCTGCTGGAATTACCACTGCCATTCCAGGCCGTGCTTCCCTCCACGGATGTCATACCTGCCATCCAACTGCAGGAAATACAGGTAACGGGCTATAATTCGACTGCACCAGCTACAGCACCACTCTTTACAACCGGCCAATGGCTCCTTATACTGTACGGTGTAATTGGCCTTGTACTACTCTTTAGGCTGGGCATGCAGGTGATCCGCATCCGGACGCTGGCGTCTGCCGCCAAACCGCTCCAATCATCAGGGACTGAGGCAACCGTGCTCCAAACTGAAGGACAGTTTCCCTCGTTCGCTTTCCTGCACTATGTGTTCCTGGGAGATATGAAGCATTTGTCCGCACAGGAGCAGCAGCAGATCCTCTCGCACGAGATGGCCCACGTACGTCTGCGCCATACCTACGATGTACTTTACTATGAAATCCTGACCGCTTTGCTGTGGTTCAATCCGCTGGTCTGGCTTATGAAAGAAGAGCTGCGCAATGTGCACGAGTTTCAGGCGGATGCGGAGGTACTCGCTAACTGCCAGCCACAGGAATACAGCTCGTTATTGGCTAAGGAGGCCCTTTACATGGCGGGCATACCGGTTGGAAGTTACTTCCAGAAGCCGCAAGTGTTCCGCCGCCTGCGCATGCTGCAGTTGCATGGAAAACCTGTAAGCAAGGCGCGCCTGCTGCTTTCCCTGCCCGTAATACTCATACTGCTGGTAGCATTCTCCAGTAGCAAAGTAAGCGCTGATGTGACAACTCTCGTGGAAGAACCCGCTTCGCTGACGGAGCTGCTCGTAATGGCTCCAGCACGAAAAGCCTCAACTCCAATAGGCGAGCAGAAGCGCGAAGGTATAGAACCTGCAGCTGCGACGGCCAACGCAGCAACCACCGAACCAGCCAAAACAGTGAAGAATGAGGTCAAGCTGGCAGAACCAACTGCTACACCTAACATTGCGACTGAAAATGCCAGTTCTACTGAAAAGCCCTATACTTATGTTGAGCAGATGCCTGAGTTTAAGGGTGGTGAATCTGAGATGATGAAGTTTATGGCACGACAAGTTCGCTACCCAAAGAGCGCACAGGATGCAGGCGTAGAGGGACTGGTAGTGTTGAGCTTTGTGGTAGATAAGACAGGCGGCTTAAACGAAATAACGCTACTAAAGTCGTTGCACGAGGACCTGGACAAAGAGGCCATACGCGTAGTAGAAGCCATGCAAGGTCAGTGGGATCCTGGCAAACAGAACGGTAAAGCTGTACCTGTCCGTTATACCTTACCCGTGCGCTTCGCCATAAAATAATAGTTTCACCCTATTTTATACCTGCTAAACCCAGTTAAAAGCCGGGGCAGGGTCACTATTGCCTTTTCTTTCCTAAAACAGAACTATAAAACTTAGATCTCATGAAAAACAAAAACTCAATCAAGATCTTACTGGCAGCTCCCATGTTGGCCCTCTCACTCAGCATCGGGTTGCAAACAGACGCACTAGCACAGCAAAAGAAGCCTGCAGGCGAACCCTACAGCTACGTCCAGCACATGCCGCAGTTTAAGGGTGGTGAAGCTGAAATGATGAAATTCCTGGGCACCAACATCCAGTACCCTGCTATTGCCAAAAGCAATGGAGTGGAAGGCTTGACCGTGGTAACCTTTGTAGTAGAAACCGATGGTAAGATCAGTGAAGTAAAAACTGTAAAACCACTCAGCAAAGAAACTGACGAGGAAGCGATACGGGTGGTGAAGCTGATGAGTGGTCACTGGTCCCCAGGCCGGCAAAATGAAGAGGTCGTGCGAGTACGCTATACCTTGCCCATCAGGTTTGCCCTGAGCGAAGCTGACCGTACCGCCGCAGCCAGTGTGGCCAATCGAATGCCTGCCTTTAAGGGCGGCACAGAGGCCATGCAACAGGCGATGCAGGCGCACCTGGCACTACCCGCCGAAGCTAAAAAGGAAAATCTGAACGCCCGTGTAGTGGTGAAGTTCTATGTTGACAAGGAAGGCAGGTATCGAACGTGCGACTGGAAGGCACCAAACTGAAGAAAATGGTCGGCCCTGGCTCTGAGCTCGACTACATGGATGCATCCACTTTCCAGCTCCAGAACAAAACTATGCTGGCTAAGCTGTCAGAGTCAGCCATGGCAGCCGTGAAGGCTACTTCCGGCCAGTGGGAACCAGCCCTCAAAAACGGACAGCCCATTGGTTCTGAACTCGTGCTCCCTGTGCAGTTCCTGAGTTCGGAATCGGGCCGCGGCAGCGAAAAGATGGGCGTACCGACTATGACCAAGTATACCAAGCATTCTTATAAGATAGAGGAAGTAGATGTGAAGCCAACTTTTAAAGAGGGATCCTTTGAAAGATACTTGGCCAAAAACCTGCGCTACCCTGCCAACACTGACTTTGAAGGAGCCGTTGAGGTGCACCTAGTCATAAAGGAAGACGGCAAAGTAATCAGCATGTTCTCGGTAGGTATGGGAAAAGAAATGCATGATGCTATCTCTGGCACAATTCAGAAAACACAAGGTATGTGGAATCCCGGTAAAGTAGACGGCCAACCTGTAGCGGTTAGTCAAAAGCTTACCATCCTCTTTGTGACAAATGACGGCTCAAGCAAGCCTGCAGACTCTAATGCAAAGAATGCCGATGTAGTAATCACCAGATTAAAATAAGCTATAAAAACAAAAATGTTAGGTTGCCCCTGGTGCTGATCTTCACAGCCCAGGGGTTTTTCTATACCTTAAATATCCCACTCATTGAGCGTGGCCATGGCATGATAGGCCGTCATATCGAACTGGCATGGCACTACGGATACGTAGTTGTTTACCAGCGCCCACTCGTCGGTGTCCTCTCCTTTGTCGTGATTCACGAAGCTGCCCGTCATCCAGAAGTAGCGGCGGTTGCGCGGGTCAAGGCGCTCGTCAAACTCTTCCTGCCACCTGGCATGGGCCTGCCGGCATACTTTCACACCTTTGATCGGCTCACTGCTCTTCTTTGGCAGGTTTACGTTCAGGGCCGTATTCTCAGGTATACCATGCTCCAGCGCCTGCCGGATAATCAGCTCCACAAACTCTTCGGTATGCGAAAAGTCAGCCTCGTGCCCGTAATCGCAAAGCGAGAACCCGATAGCCGGAAGGCCCTCGATAGCCGCCTCAATAGCCGCTGACATGGTACCCGAGTACAACACGCTGATGCTGGAGTTGGAACCGTGGTTGATGCCGCTCACCACCAGATCAGGTCGACGGTCTTTCAACACATGGTGCTTGGCCAGCTTCACGCAGTCGGCCGGGGTACCGGAGCACTCGTAGGCCTCTATACCTAGGTCTTCAAAAGCAATGGAGCGATCGAGGCGCAGCGTATTGCCGATCGTGATCGCGTGCCCCATACCTGATTGCGGTCCGTCAGGTGCCACAACCACTACCTCTCCTATTTTCTTGGCCACTTTCACCAGCGTCCGTATACCTGGCGCTGTAATGCCGTCGTCGTTCGAAACCAGTATTAATGGTAAAGCCATTTTATTATTTTTAGTTGATGTATGACAAAATAAACGAATTACGTTTTCGTGCTAATATACGACAACCCCGGCAGTCACAACAGGGTTAAGATGAATATAATGATTTCCTAATCTCACCTCATGCTTAAGAATATACTTTACGCCATCCTGTTGGGGGTGGGCATGGCAGCTTGCCTGGCCGACCGTGACAACACCGATGAAGCGGCCAGCACTACCGATACGGCAATCGAAGGCGGGCCGATGACACAAACCGTTGAATCAGGCACCCCCTCCCCCGCAACCCAGCCTGCCGACTTTGTCATTCGTAAGGGACAGGTGGGCAACATCCGGATAGGTATGCCCATCGAGGAAATGCGCAACCAGGTGCCGGCAGGTCTGCAGATACGGGATACCACCCTGCAGAACGAGGGCCAGCAGTCTACAGCTTATGTCTTCAGCGGTCCAGATAGTCCACGCGGGCTGCTGGTAGAGCAAACCTGTGACCCCGATTGCCAGGTATGGCGCATCCAGGTACAGGGCGAAGAGTACAAAACGGCTCAGGGTTTGGGAATTGGATCAAAATACAGCGAAGTAACACAGCACCATCCGATTGCCTACACCAGTTTGGGTGAGGCGGGCTTTGTGGCAGTGAGTGAATCCGCAGGCATGTCTTTTTTATTGGATACCAGCCAGTTAGACCAAAACAACCTGCATAACCTGAAACCTGATCAGGTACCTGCCAATACCCTTGTTCGCGGCATTTTAATATATTAGATTTTTGTAATACTTCAGCGGATTATGTATTATTGCTCTCATGTCATTACTCCGCACCCGCTATAGCTATAAAAACACCGGCCTGCTGCTGCTCCGCATCGGCATCGGCATTATGTTCATCCTGCACGGCTGGCCTAAAATGGTCGGCGGGCCCGAGCGCTGGGCCAAAATAGGAGCGAACATGCAGTTGCTGGGTATAGACTTCATGCCTGAATTCTGGGGTTTTATGGCTGCGTTTGCTGAAACAGTGGGCGGTGCGCTGCTGGTGCTGGGCCTTTTCTTTCGCCCGACAACCATCCTGCTGGTTATCACCATGCTGGTGGCCACGCTACGCCACATGAGCGCCGGCGACGGATTTGGCGGTTACTCACACGCACTGGAGGCGGCTATCCTTTTCTTTGCCCTCTACTTCATCGGCCCAGGCAAGTATAGCCTGGACAAACAGCTCTTCCCGACAAACAAACACCGGAAGACTTTTCAGGTATAAGCAGGATTTTTGCCCTGAATTGGTTAACATTGCTTTGCAAGACCAATTGTAAACACCACACATGCTAACCACCCTACTCTTAGCCGCGCTGCTGGCTACCGGAACACCTGACAAAACCGACCTGAAAACGCCTTACGAGAAAGGCAACAAGAACCAGACCGCCACTTACGACGAGGCCATTGACTGGTACCGCAAGCTCGACACCGCCTACGACGAAGTAAAAATGGTGCCCTACGGCTATACCGACTCGGGCCGTCTGCTGCACCTGGTCATCATCTCCACCGACAAAGACTTCGACCCGCGTTCCATTAAACAGAAAGACAAGCGGGTACTGCTGATCCAGAACGGCATACACCGGGTGAGCCGGAAGGCATTGACGCCACCATGCTGCTGGCCCGCGACTACCTGCAGGATAAGAACAAGCGCAAGCAGCTTGATAATGTGGTACTGGCCATTATACCTGTGTATAACATCGGTGGAGCGCTCAACCGCAACAGTCATACCCGCACCAACCAGAACGGACCGGAGAGCTACGGTTTCAGGGGCAATGCCCGCAACCTGGACCTGAACCGCGACTACCTCAAGACGGATTCTAAAAACGCGCAGGCCTTTCACCTCATCTACCGCGACTGGGACCCGGATGTGTTCATGGACAACCATACCTCCAACGGCGCCGATTACCAGCATGTGATGACCCTGATCGCGACGCAGCATAACAAACTGAACCCGACACTAGCCGGTTACCTGCAAGGTAAGATGCTGCCTACGCTGTATGAAGGCATGAAGAAAGACAAGTTCCCGATGGTACCTTACATGAATACCATTGGTGAAACACCGGAGAAAGGCATCATAGGCTTCATGGAGTCGCCGCGCTATGCAACCGGTTATACCGCTCTATACAACACCATCGGTTTTGTGCCCGAAACACACATGCTCAAGCCATTTGACCAGCGGGTGCAGTCTACTTACAAACTGATGGAGCACATGATCAGCACTGTGAGCCGAGATGCGAAAGAAATAGGCGAATTGAGAGCCAAAGCCAAGCAGGAGACGCTGACACAGAAGACCTTTGCGCTGGACTGGAAACTGGACACTACCAAGGTGGAGCAGATTCCTTTCCTGGGCTATGCCGCCAGGTATAAGCCAAGCGAAGTAAGCGGACTCGAGCGCCTTTACTACGACCGCAAGGCCCCCTACTCTACCAACATCAACTATTACAATACCTTCACCCCTTCTGTGACCGTGGAGAAACCAGTGGCATACATTATTCCGCAGGCCTGGCGTGAAGTAATCGAGCGTTTGAAGTTGAACAAAGTGGAAATGCGCCAGCTCAAGCGGGATACCACCCTCACGCTCGACACCTACTACATCACCGATTATAAAACATCGCCCCGTCCGTACGAAGGTCACTACCTGCACACAGGTACGCAAGTGGAGACCCGCACCATGCCTCGCCAGTTCCTGAAAGGCGACTACGTGGTATACCTGAACCAGGAGGCCAACCGCTTCCTGGTGGAGGCACTGGAGCCACAGGCTGTTGACTCTTACTTCAACTGGAACTTCTTCGACAGTATCCTGATGCAGAAAGAATACTTCTCGAGCTATGTGTTTGAGGATCTGGCCGCTGATATCCTGAAGCAAAACCCAGACCTGCGCAAGCAACTGGAAGCCCGTAAAAAGCAGGATCCGGAGTTTGCCAAAAACGCCCGCGCCCAGCTGGATTTTGTGTACAGAAATTCTCCGCACTATGAGCCAACACATAACATGTACCCGGTGGGCAGGTTGATGAAAGATGTGAAACTGCCGCTGTAAAGCAGAATCAGCATAAAACGTGAAAGCCACCCGATGAAGGTGGCTTTTGCTTTTACACCCACTATATTTGTATACACAAGGTTGCGAACCCCGCGCCACCCGAAGATTGAAACACAACTACTATGTTAAAGACAAATCACCTGCTCCCACTCCTGGGACTAACCCTTATCACACTGGATAGCTGCACCAGCTCGGGCAGCAGCGCCAGCACAAGCAATCCGGATACACAGACTGTCGCCCAAAATTCCGTTCAGGAAGTAGCATTGTCCGAGGCTCAGCTGGAGAAAGCCCGCACCAATTACGCCAACTACTGCTCCGGCTGTCACGGTGAACAGATGGAGGCCTTTACTGACCGTAAATGGAAGCATGGCAGTTCTGCTGAAAATCTTTTTGCCGCCATCAAGCACGGCTACCCCGAGGAGGCAGCATGCCCGCCTTTGAGCAGACTTTCTCTGATCAGGAAGTCACCGCGCTGGTCGCTTACATTCAGGAAGGTATACAGAACGTGAAGCAGTACGATTTCAGCGAAGAAGCCACCGCCAGTACTGTCTATACCTCCGAGGACCTCCGCTACCGCGTCGACACCGTGACTACAGGTATGGAGATTCCGTGGGGGATGGCCTTTTTGCCAAACAGCGACATGCTGATCACAGACCGCAACGGCGCCTTCTACCGTTTGCCAAAGGGAAGTCGAGAGCTGCAGCAAATTTCCGGCGCACCTGAGGTGCTGGCACAGGGACAAGGTGGTTTGCTGGATGTAGAGCTGCATCCTGACTTTGCCAATAACAACCTAATCTATCTCTCCTACTCTGCCTTCAAGAAAGAAGGAGAGCAAACGCTCTCGACTACTGCCGTGATGCGTGCTAAACTGGAGGGCGATAAAATCACTGATCAGAAAGTGATCTTTGAAGCGCAGCCCTGGGCCCGTACCCGCCACCACTACGGCTCCCGTCTGGAGTTTGGTCGTGATGGTATGCTGTATGTGTCGATAGGCGACCGTGGCCAGCACCACGAGAATGCGCAGACCATTGAGCGTTCCCCAGGCAAGGTGCACCGCATCAAAGACGATGGCGCTATACCTGCCGACAACCCTTTCGCAAACGAAAAAGGAGCCATCGCCTCTATCTGGACCATCGGCAACCGCAACATACAGGGCATGACAATACACCCACGTACCGGCGCCATCTGGACCAACGAGCACGGCCCAAGAGGTGGCGACGAAGTGAACATTGCTGAACGAGGCAAGAACTATGGCTGGCCTGTGATTTCCTACGGCATCAACTACAACGGCACCGTGCTGACTGAACTGACCAAAAAAGAAGGAATGGAACAGCCACTCTGGTACTGGGTGCCATCAATCGCCCCATCCGGCATGGCTTTCGTGACGGGCAACCGCTACAAAGGCTGGGAGGGCGACCTGCTGACAGGGTCACTGCGTTTCCAGTTCCTGAGCAAGCTCAAAATGGATGGGGACAAGATAATAAGTGAAGAGAAGCTCCTCAAAAACATCGGCCGCGTGCGTGATGTGAAGATGGGACTGGATGGGTATATCTATGTCGCAGTGGAGAGCCCGGGCACGATTTACAGGGTTGTGCCTGAGTAATAGGATTTAGTAGTATGACGCCGTGTCTACTATGGTGGGGCCTCTGGCCCAGGTACAGGTAAAGGCACTACCCTCGCTCGCGTCCCGCGAGTGTGAGCTATCGGGCGGTCTCTGGCCGCTTTGATCTGTGGCCCTGCCACAAGTGGCGGGACGCCACAGGATAACTCACACTCGCGGGACGCGAGCGAGGGTATAAATGTAAAGGTCAGGCTCTGTGATTGGGCCTGACCTTTACATTTTACCTATACCTGCTTATGAATTCACATTTGCACGCAGCACGCGCAGGAAGTTTTCGCCTAGTATCTTTTTAATATCCTCTTCGCTATATCCTCTGGCAAGCAGCTCACGGGTAATCACCGGCATATCGGCTACACTGTCGAGCTGCTTGGGTGTAGAAGTGACACCATCAAAGTCAGAGCCGAGGCCTACGTAGTCTACGCCAACCAGCTTCACGATGTGATCAAGGTGGTCGAGCAGGATAGACAGGGGTGGACGCAGTTCTGAGGCTTCTTCCGGATAGTTTTCCATCGCCCAGTCAAATACCTCAATAGAGTTCTTCCCTTCCTTGCGCAGCGAGTCTACTTCGGCCTTGTGTCTGGCCCGGAAAGCACTCATGCGCTTGTCATACTCCGGATCCAGGAAGCCGGAGAAGAAATTAAGATGGATCACGCCGCCGTTTTTGGCGATTGCTTTTATCTGATCGTCCTTGAGATTGCGGAAATGCGGGTTGAAGTGATGTACGCAGCTGTGTGAGATCAGTACTGGCTTAGTGGTTGTGGCCATGGCATCCCAGAATGTACGCTCACCTACGTGGCTCAGGTCAACCAGCATCCCCAGCTCGTTCATTTTGCGCACCACCTGCTTGCCAAATTTGGTAAGTCCGGGTTTGCGGTTCTTAGGCAGCTCACCACCTTCCTCGTCCATGGCAGAAGTAGCCCAGGGAGTGGAGTTGTTCCAGGTCAGGGTCATGTAGATGGTACCGCGCTTGTGCAGTGCCTCCAGGTACTTCAGATTGCTCTCCATCATGTGTCCGCCCTCCACCCCGATCATGGTAGCCATTTTGTTTTGCGCAACGGCCTGCTCTATATCGGCAGGTGTGCGGGCAATCATCATCTTGTCAGGGTTTCGGTTTACGATGGCATAGAGAGAATCGATCTGGAGGTTAGCGAACTTAAAGCCTTTGCCTTTTCCATAGGTACCATCACTCCAGACTGAAAACACCTGTACATCGACCCCACCCTCCTTGAAGCGTGCCAGGTCAGAGTGTGTTTTGCCACGGAGGTCATCCTCCAGCCGCAGCCCTTCGAGTACCGAGATCAACACGTCGTTATGCGTGTCTACCACAATAGCCTGCTCGTGCAGTTGCTTGTAATCCTGAGCTGATACCTGCAGATTGCCGCCGAGCAGGGTTGCCAGGGTGAGGCCTCCGCCTAATAGTTTTTTATAATTCATAGTCTGGTGCTTAAAGTCTCAAAGAGCCATACCTTAAATATAGCCAAAAGGCGCGACTTTCCTATACCTTCGAGCTAAGCACAAAAACAGCCGATCTTATCCGGATGGTCCTGCACGAGGTCGGAGCCATGCTGATGACGCAGCATCCAAAGAATGAGCAAGTCACCGGCAGCGGCCATGCTGAAGAACAAACCAAACAGGAAAAGCAGGAAATGCCCCATGGCTATACCTGCCAAAGCGGGCAACAGCCCCATCACCAGTCCCGGCATCATTCCGCCTATGGCGTACTGCCTCAGCGGCAGTACTTCTTTGCAATGGCAGTAGGGTGTCAGCATTTTCCAGTACACGCCGTATTTGATTGACTTTAAACCGTTTTTGCAGAACACAGCCCAGGTGAGCCCATGCAGCAACTCGTGCACTACTGCTCCAACTATGAAAACCAGCAGCATAAGCATCGGGGAGATCATCAGCAGGTCCCGGTTCGTTTGCACAAGCTGTCGCAGGTTTTGGGTAGAGAACTGCTCGGGCCAGTTGAGCAGATAAGCTCCCACGTAGATTACCAGAATTGGCACAATGAAAACCAGTGCCCGCACATTGGCTTCGGCAGCGGTCATGCTCAGCTCGGTGGTCTTGTAATTTTCTTTATCTACTTGCATAAGCTAATAATCACTTATAAGTAAGTGAAAAATAGGCGAATATTCAAGTTGAATTTCAGCCTTTTGGGATCGAACTTTGTCAGCATGGATATCAAAGGTATACTTTTCAGAATTTTACCGGCCCTGAGCCTGCTCCTATGGTTGAGCGCTCCGGCACAGGCGCAAAGTGAGCGTGTGAAAGATTTCAATAGCAACGGCTGGTACATGTACTTCGGCGACCACAAACTCAACGACAAGTGGGGACTGCATACCGAAGTGCAATGGCGTCGCCACAATATACTCAAAGACCCGCAGCAACTGCTTATTCGCACAGGTATAAACTACGATCTGACGCCATCGGCCATGTTTACGCTGGGCTACGCCTATATCGAAACACACCCTTACGGCGACTTCCCAGCAGCGGGTACCTTTCCGGAGCACCGCATTTACCAGCAGTTGCAGCTCAAAAACAGCGTGTCGCGTGTAGGTCTGATGCATCGCTACCGTTTGGAGCAACGCTGGATCAAACCAGCCGGAGCCGAAACCACCACCTACCTCAACCGGGCACGCTACATGCTCAAGGCCACACTGCCGCTCATCGGCACCAGCATCGAAGCGGGTGAGCCGTTTTTGGCAGCCTATGACGAAATCTTTGTAGGCTTCGGCAACAACATCCAGCGAAACATTTTCGACCAGAACCGGGCCTATGCTGCCCTGGGGTATAAGTTCAGCAATGCTGCGACGCTTGAGCTGGGCTACCTCAACCAGATCGTGCAGAAGGCCAATGGCACTGTGTTTGAACATAACCATACCTTACAGGTAAGCCTGTTTTACAACCTCGACTTCAGCAAGAATAATTAGCCCTCCTCTTTTGTCATCCTGTAAGGATCCTGGTAGTAGAAAGCAGAGGCCTGTCATCTCTTAAATTAAGGTACTGAATAGCAAGGCAGGAGGTATTAAGTCTATTTTCCCAGCATGAAAAGCGCTCCTGCTCAGGTATAGCAGGAGCGCTTTTCTTTTCTCAGCCGATATCAGAAAAACGCTATATTTGTCTAAACGACTCACCGCTATGGCAACAGTCCTATACCTGAACGAACTCTCAAAGAAATACGGAAGCCTGCAGGCAGTGGACCGGCTGACCCTGCAGGTGGAGACAGGCAGCATCTACGGCTTGCTTGGCCCGAACGGAAGCGGCAAAACCACTACGCTTGGTATGGTGCTGGACGTGATCCGGCCAAGCGGAGGCAGTTTTCAGTGGTTTGGGGATTCTATAAGCAGCGAAACGAAGCGTAGGGTCGGTGCTCTGCTCGAAACGCCCAATTTCTACCCCTACCTCACAGCACGCGCCAACCTGGAAGTAGCGGCCGACACCAAGCAGGCAGACCACCGGCATATCAACAAGATGCTCGATATGGTAGGTCTTGGCACCCGCAGCCACACTACCTTCAAAGGCTTCTCGCTGGGTATGAAACAGCGTCTGGCACTGGCCGCCGCCATGCTCAACGATCCGGAGGTGCTGGTGCTCGATGAGCCGACTAATGGCCTTGATCCACAGGGTATAGCCGAGGTGCGTGACCTGATCACCCGGATTGCTGCACAAGGCAAAACCATCCTGCTGGCCAGTCATTTGCTTGATGAAGTAGAGAAGGTATGCACACACGTAGCCGTGCTCCAGGCAGGCAAGCTCAAGGCCAATGGTCCGGTGGGGGACATCCTCTCTACGCAGGATCAGCTGCTGATCAGCGCCGATGAGTTGGCCCCGGTACTGCAGCTATTGGAGCGCCTGCCCTACATTGTGAAATTTGCGCAGGAAAAGAATTATGTCAGCCTCACACTCTCTGAAGGCTATACTAGCACCGACCTCAACCGCGATATGTTTGCACAGGGCATCGTGCTATCCCAGCTCCTGGTGCGCCGCAAAAGCCTGGAGGCGCAGTTTCTTGAAATCACCCAAAAATAAGCCCCGCATGAATCTGATCAGAACTGAGCTCAGGAAGATACTCCAATACCCTACTTTCTGGGTAATTATGGCCATCTATGTGCTACTGCAGGTACTGCTGATTTACTTCAGCAGCAACATGATGGTAGGCGGGCAGTCGCTGGGCAAATCGCTGTATGATTTCCCTAACCTTTGGATGCGCTTCACTTATGTCGCCTACTTTTTCAATTTGCTCCTGGGTATATTGGTGATCGTGCTGATCACGGATGAGTACAGCTATCGTACGCTCAGGCAACAGGTCATAGACGGGCGATCACGCACAGAGGCCGTTCTGGCTAAATTTTACGTCTCGCTGGGTCTGGCAGCATTGGCCACTGTGTTTCTCCTGGTGATGGGCCTGTTTTTCGGATTAATTTACAGCTCCGACACCAGTATGGGAGCCATACTTGGTAAGATCGATCATCTCTCCTACTTCTTTGTGCAGGCTGTGGGATATATGTGTCTGGCCATGTTCTTTGCCTTTCTGATCCGTAAGAGCGGGCTGGCCATCATCGCCTTTCTGGCCTGGTCTAAAATAGTGGAGCCCATCATACATTACCAGATCGATGACCATATCGATCGTTTTATGCCTATGAAGGTGTTTGGAAGCCTTACTCCTACGCCGGGGCAGGAGATTATAGATGGCCTCACCAGCCCCATGATGGCACTTAGTCCGGCCTGGGCTGTGCTGCCTGCACTATTTTATATCGCAGTGCTTGTATTCGCATCCATTCTGCTGGTGCGGCTACGTGACCTCTAAGCCTTTGCTTTAGAGGGAATTATAATAGTCTACGATACTGAGTAAGTCTTTGGAATTATTGTAGTCAAGCTTATTAGCTTTTACATACTGCTTCACTTTTCCTGCTTGCGTACCGCAAAGCTTAAGCAGGTCTTTTTTGTGCTTACGCAGTTGTACTATTTCCCCGTCCGGCAGCATCACATACAGAATTTCCTGTAGTTCGTCTCCGGCTGTGGCAAAGTGCGGGAAATAATGTGTTTGCAGCGATGCTGTTGCCTGTTGCTGATGCTGTTCACCTTTCGCAGCTGTCACGCCCACGTATCTTTTCATGAGCATGAGTTCCCCCTGATTTATCTGCTCGAAGAATACCGGTACCCTGAAATCACTCTGAAAGCTCCCTCTGTTCCAGGGCAGTGAGCGAAAGATCTGTGGCTTGCCATCATAAACACCGCTGATCATAAAATGGCTGACATTGACAGCTGAAAGAGAATTGATAGTGCCGTCTTCTGATGCTATTTGCACAACATCTTTTGCCGGATGATAAATCACTGCCCCCTGCAAACTATCTCCGCTGGTCAGTACAACTTTTCCATACAGCCATCGCTCTGTGTCAAATCCTTCCCGCATTTGTGCCCAACCCCATCTACTTTCGCAGGCAAATGCCACTAATAATGCAAAAAACAAATATTTGGTACTCAGTCTTTTCATTAGCAAAACGTTAAAATTGTGAACAACCTATTATAAAACCACCTACCTAACCTATTGTTTCACAAAAGATTACATACAATTCATAACGTAAGAAAACAGAAGCGGGATAGACCTTTCACGAAATAATTATTAACCTACGCTCCTGCGGCTTGTACAAAAAAAGCCCGTACCTGGCGGTACGGGCTCTCTGTTCAGTTATTCAAGGCTGCTTAGCGCACAACCGTATTTTTCAGGATCTCGTGCCCCAATTTGTCGCGCTTGGTGGTCAGGTAGCTCTGGTTATGCGGATTCGGCGCGATTTCTATCGGCACATTTTCCACTACCTCCAGTCCATAACCGATCAGGCCAACGCGCTTCTTCGGGTTGTTGGTGATCAGGCGCATCTTCGTTACACCAAGGTCACGCAGAATCTGCGCTCCTACGCCATAGTCACGGTCGTCCATACCGAAACCAAGCTCCAGGTTAGCCTCTACCGTATCACGGCCTTGTTCCTGCAGTTTATAGGCCTTCAGTTTATTGATCAGACCGATGCCTCGTCCTTCCTGGTTCATGTATACGATCACGCCTTTGCCCTCACGCTCTACCATGCGCATGGCTTCGTGCAGCTGCGGACCGCAGTCGCAACGGCATGACCCAAAGATGTCACCTGTCACGCAGGAAGAGTGTACGCGCACCAGTACAGGCTCGTCATCTTTCCAGTCTCCTTTCACCAGGGCCAGGTGCTTGGCACCGTTGCTACGCTGCGTAAAGGCGTACAGGTCAAAATTTCCGAAGTCAGTTGGCAGTTCCACCGCAATCTCACGGTCGATCAGGCTTTCCTTCTTCAGACGATACTCTACCAGGTCTTTGATTGAGATAAGCTTCAGGTTGAAACGCTCCGCTACTTTCACCAGATCCGGCAGGCGGGCCATGGTGCCGTCTTCGTTCATGATCTCGATCAGCACGCCAGCCGGTGCAAGTCCAGCCAGGCGGGCCAGGTCAACAGCAGCCTCTGTGTGGCCTGGACGACGCAGTACACCTTCTTTCTTAGCCTTCAGCGGGAATATGTGCCCCGGTTTGCCAAGTGAGTTCGGATCTGTGTTAGGATCAACCAGCGCCTGAATGGTCTTGGCACGGTCAGAGGCGGATATACCTGTGGTGCAGCCATGTCCGATCAGGTCAACGGATACTGTGAACGGTGTAGCGTGCAGGGCCGTGTTGCGGCCGACCATTAGCTCGAGGCCCAGTTCGTCGCAACGCTCTTCTGTAAGAGGCGCACAGATCAGGCCGCGACCGTGCGTCGCCATGAAGTTGATGATCTCCGGTGTAACCATTTCTGCGGCGCAGATAAAGTCACCTTCGTTTTCGCGGTCATCGTCATCCACCACAATGATAATCTTACCCTGGCGGATGTCTTCGATCGCTTCTTCTATTGAATCGAGCTTGATTGGCTCTAATGAATTAGTTTCCATGTGTTACTCCATATACCTGCTATACCTATGGTTATCAGCAAGGTGATTGTCTATACTATGAAATGCGCTGCAAAGGTAAAAAGTTTATACCGCATTGCCTTCTTATTTCATAACACAATATGACGGCTAAGTATTCCTTCCTACTTATTCACTACAATCCCCAGCAGATCTCCGATTTGCTTCTCGAAGGATTTGAGCTGGAAGATGACCTGGAGTACGCGGTCCTGCTCGGTTGGGTCGGTAACGAGGCGGAGCTTTTCCATTTCAGTTTTCATAAGCAGTTGCACATTGCGCCACTTCAGGCGTAGCACGGCCCGCTCGGCACCATAGGGTAGCAGGTCCGACTCATGGGGAACGTAAATCTGGTGTGTTTCCCAGTTGTGGGAAAGCTCGTAGGGGTCCGACAGCAGGTTGGTTGCTTCGGTCCGTATTTCCTGGTCCGGGTAGTTGATGAAGTCCTCTGCCGAAGGTATAACACTTTGTTGCAACTTCTCTTTTACCACCTCGATCAGGCGGGCATAGAGCGGCGTGCGAAATTCCACATCCTCCAGCTGCTCCAGCATGTACTGGCATGTATTCTGCCCATCCACCAGCACCTTATCCGGGTAATTCAGCAGCATCCGCACAATCTCCCGTTCGTAGCGTTTCAGACTATCAGCTTCCGTGGCTGGCTTTTCAGCCTCCATCTGCTCTGCCTCATAGGCCTCCGCCTCTGCCAGATCCTCCGGACTACCTGTGCGCTGCTGCTTTTGCTGGCGCTCCTGCAGGTGCATCTTGTTGTACTCCGAGATCAGCAGCTGCTCATCAATGTCAAAGATCAGGCTGCAGCTCTGGAAGAAAACAGTCCGTTTGATCGGGTCCGGAATTTTGGAGATTGAGGTCACAATCTCCCGTATGGCCTCCGCCTTCTTTACCGGGTTGCCCTTCGACTCCTCAGCGTACAGGCTAGTTTTGAACGAGATAAAGTCCTGCGAATGCTCTGCCACATAGGCTTTGAACTTCTCGTCGCCAACTTTGTGGATGTAAGAATCAGGGTCCTCCCCTGCCGGGAAAGTGACCACATTCACGTTCAGGCCATTCTCCAGGATCAGGTCTATCCCCCTTAGCGAAGCTTTTATACCTGCCGCATCACCGTCGTAGAGTACTGTGATGTTCTGGGTATAGCGGGCGATGAGTTTGATCTGTCCTTCGGTAAGGGAAGTGCCCGAAGAGGCTACTACGTTCTCAATCCCGCCCTGGTGCAATGAGAGCACGTCGAGGTAGCCTTCCACCATGTAACACATATCCTGCATACGGATCGCCTGCCGGGCCTGGTACATGCCGTAGAGCACATTGCTCTTGTGGTAGATCTCTGACTCGGGGGAGTTGAGGTATTTGGGGCTCTTCTTATCGTTGCTTTTAAGCGTACGGGCACCAAATCCGATGACACGTCCTGATATATTATGGATCGGGAACATGACACGTCCCCGGAATCGGTCATATTTTTTGCCGTCTTCCTTCGCAATGGTCAGTCCTGTCGCCTCCAGGTACTTTTGCTTATACCCTGCCTTTAGGGCAGCGTCGGTCAGGTCAGACCAGGCATCAAGGCTATACCCCAGCTCGAACTTTCGAATAGTGTTACCGCTCAACCCCCGCTCTTTCAGGTAGGACTGCCCAATGGAGCCTTCGTCGTGGCTATGCAACAGCTGCTGGTAATGTTTGCTGGCAAAATCAGAGACGATGTACAGGCTGTCCCGCTCACTCTGTTCTTTGGCATACTCGGGGTTCGGCTGGTCTTCCGGCACTTCAATGCCATACTTTTTGGCCAGGTACTTGAGCGCCTCCGGAAAGCTGGTCCCCTCCACATCCATGATAAACTGCACCGAGTTACCCGCCTTTCCGCAGCCAAAGCACTTGTAAATGCCTTTAGCAGGTGAAACTGAGAAAGACGGTGACTTCTCGTGGTGGAAAGGACAGCAGGCCCACAGGTTCTGTCCTTTCTTCTTGAGCGAGACAAAATCCCCCACCACTTCCGCTATATCAGCCTGAGCAAGGATCTGGTCAACTACTTCTTTTGGGATCAGGGACATGGGGTAAAGGAATATGGGATGACAAAGATAAAGTTTATTGTCAGAATCAGGATTTTCAGGATTAAAAGATTTTCAGGATTAAGCAGGAGATAGAGCGTTCTACCTCTCCGCCCCTTTATTACCCGCAAGTTGCACTGACGCTAAACTTGCGGCATAAGCAGTGCTGTGAGTGAACGCAATAAGCATCCGCTAAATCATGTTTAAAGTTTTTTTGTTTGTATCTTTGTAAGGCTTTACAAAAGCGATTAATACTATGGCAATTACAAAAGAAGATATACTAAAAGCCCTCAGCTATGTCGAGGAACCGGACCTGGGCAAGGATCTAGTGACACTCAACATGATCGAGGACGTGCAGGTGGATGGAAAGAACGTGAGCTTCACTGTGATCCTGACTACTCCAGCCTGCCCACTTAAAGATCTAATTCGCAATGCCTGCATCCGCGCTATCCATACGATGGTAGACAAGGAGGCAGAAGTAACCGTGAACATGACTTCCCGTGTTACTTCCGGCCGTGCGGGCAGCAGTGAGGTACTTACCGGCGTAAAAAACATCATCGCCATTGCCTCCGGTAAAGGCGGCGTAGGTAAGTCTACCGTCACGAGCAACCTGGCCATTGCCCTGGCACAGTCAGGTGCTAAGGTTGGCCTGATCGATGCCGATATTTTCGGACCTTCTATACCTACTATGTTTGGTGTGGAAGACCAGCGCCCAAGCATGGTACAGGGCGATCATGGCAAAAACTACATCATTCCGGTGGAGAAGTATGGCGTAAAGCTGATGTCGATCGGTTTCCTGACGCCACCTGATCATGCGGTGATCTGGAGAGGCCCTATGGCAAGCTCTGCTTTGAAGCAATTTATCAGCGATGTGGAGTGGGGCGAACTGGACTACCTCCTGCTCGACCTTCCTCCGGGAACCTCTGACATCCACCTCACTATGGTGCAGGTGCTACCGGTAACAGGCGCTGTGATCGTGACGACGCCTCAGAAAGTAGCGATTGCCGATGCCCAGAAAGGTCTGCAAATGTTCCGTCAGCCGCAGATCAACGTGCCGGTACTGGGTGTAGTCGAAAACATGGCTTACTTTACCCCTGCCGAGCTTCCTGAGAATAAGTATTACATCTTCGGACAAGAGGGCGGACAGAACCTGGCGAAGAAGTTTGATGTGCCGGTATTGGGCCAGGTACCGCTGGTGCAAGGTATACGCGAGTGCGGCGATGAAGGAACTCCGGTGGCCTTGCAGAACGATTCTCCTGCTTCCGGTGTTTTCAGAGAGTTGGCCCAGGCTGTAGCCCAGCAAGTGTCTGTTCGTAATGCGACTTTGGCCAAAACACAACCAGTAGAAATTAAAAGCTAAGACAGATGGCAACCATTAATGTTGACAACGATTTTTTACTTCGCATCGAGAGTGCCCTCGACCAGATCAGGCCCTACCTGGAAGCTGACGGCGGCAACGTAAAGGTGCTCGAAGTAACCGATGATATGACCCTAAAGCTGGAACTGCTGGGCGCCTGTGGTACCTGCCCGATGTCTACCATGACGCTTAAGGCCGGTGTGGAACAATCGGTGCTCAAAGCTATACCAGAAATTAAAGCCGTAGAGGCTGTCAATGTGACGCCGCTGCCTTAGGCTATGTAGATTTAAGACTTTTTTGACAAAAGACAATAAGCCTGAAGCAGGTGCTGAGAAATCAGTACCTGCTTTTTTTGTATGGTGCTGCGAAGTGGTACATTAAACTAAGAATCCTGTGCCCTCGCTCGCGTCCCGCGAGTGTGAATTATCTGGTGGCGTCCCGCCACATGTGTGAAAGTACATTGAAAAGCGGCCGGAGTCCGCAGCATAGCCCACACTCGCGGGACGCGAGAGAGGGTGTTCAAACAGGGTAGGTATAAATTACATTTTCTCTAAACCTACAGCATATACGCTTTTACAAACTTTCCCATCCCCCTCAAAATCCCTATATTTGTCTAACAACCCAGATTTTCTTGCACTATGCTAAAAGCGAACGACCCTGCACTGCATTCCTGGATCGAAATATCTCAGGAGAGCGACTTCCCGATACAGAACCTTCCATTCGGCATATTCGAGTCAGCCACCAAAGACCCGCGTGTAGGCGTAGCCATTGGCGATTATGTGCTCGACCTGTGTGCTGTCGCCCAGCATAACCTGTTCGAGCTCCTTGATGTTGACCCAACTGTTTTCCACCGTCCATACCTGAATGACTTTATCACGCTGGGAAAACCGATGTGGCGGGCTGTGCGCAACCGGGTGTCCGAACTGCTCCGCAATGACAACGACGAGATCAGTGGCAATAGCAGACTGATGCAGGAATGCCTGATTAAGCAAAGTGAGGTCCGAATGCTGATGCCCGTTAAAGTAGGTAACTACACCGACTTTTATTCCAGCATTGAGCACGCAACGAATGTGGGCACCATGTTCCGTGATCCTAAAAATGCCTTACTCCCAAACTGGAAGCACATACCAATTGGTTACCACGGCCGGGCCTCTTCCATTATTGTGTCTGGAGTGGACATCCGTCGCCCAAATGGACAAACCAAAGCCCCTGATGCCACTGCCCCGACCTTTGGCCCATCCCGCCTGCTCGATTTTGAGCTGGAGGTCGCTTTTATCACCGGCCGTGAGACTAAACTAGGTGACATGATCAGCCCGGATGAAGCGGATGACTACATCTTTGGCCTGGTGCTGTTTAATGACTGGTCCGCCCGCGACATGCAAACCTGGGAGTATGTTCCATTGGGTCCCTTCCTGGCCAAGAGCTTTGCTTCTTCTATCTCCCCCTGGGTAGTGACCTTAGATGCCCTCGAGCCCTTCCGTGTGAAAGGCCCTGTGCAGGACCCGAAGCCGCTGCCATACCTGGAGTTCCACGGCGATCACAACTACGACATTAACCTGGAGGTATTGCTGCAGCCAGAAGATGGACAGGAAAACAGCATCTGCCGCTCTAACTTCAAATACATGTACTGGAACATGAACCAGCAGCTGGCCCATCAGAGCAGCAACGGCTGCAACATCCAGGTAGGCGACATGTACGCCTCCGGCACCATCAGCGGCCCCGACAAAACCTCCTACGGCTCCATGCTCGAACTCACCTGGCGCGGCACCCAACCTATCCAGCTTTCTGACGGCACCGAGCGCAAGTTTATCAATGATTATGACACCGTGATCATGCGCGGCTTTGCGGAGCGGAATGGTATTAGAGTTGGATTTGGGGAAGTGAAGGCGAAGGTATTGCCGGCGTTGTAGGTTCCTTCTAAATCAGCTATGTTGTATTCTATTTTCATAATAAGTTAGGGAACAATTCCCCTCCTCGGAGGGGTTAGGGGTGGGTTAATCGTTCTTTAATGAAACGTGATATCATACCATATAAGCCTCATCTAAAAGAGCTAGCAAAAAAGCTTCGTCGAGAAAGCACGTTATCTGAAGTGCTGCTTTGGAACGAATTGAAAGCAAGGAAATTTTTGGGTTTAGACTTTGACCGTCAAAAGCCTCTTGATAACTTCATTGTAGATTTCTATTGCAAAGACCTCATGCTAGCAATAGAAATTGACGGAGACAGCATGATTATGCTTATGAAATTGATGTAGCAAGACAAAATACTCTTGAGAAGCTTGGGATTTCATTTTTGAGATTCGATGACCTAGAGATAAAGCGGAATATTTCCAATGTGTTAAGGGAGATTGAGACTTGGGTTTTGGAAAACAGACTAACAGGAGGAACCCACCCCTAACCCCTCCGAGGAGGGAATTTTTGCTTTGTCCGTGAAGCTAACCGCCTTGGACATGAAAGATTGGACCAGGTACACCATCAAACAGGAGAAGGCCCGGATTGTATCCGGGCCTTCTCCTGTTTGATACCATCTAAAGAGGTTTTACTGTACCATTGAGTCCAGCTCCTCGAACCTGGAGTTCTTACTTTTAAACTCAGGGACGATCTTTTTCATTTGCTTCACAGTGTCCAGCTCGTCGCCTTCCTTGTTGAGGTTGAGGAGTTCATTGATGCTGGCGAGGACCTTGTTATAGGTGTACTCGCGCACTTTCGATACTTTGATCTTTTCGTGGTGGGTCGGGATGGTAAGCTCTTCCTGGTTCAGGAGCTCTTCGTAGAGCTTCTCACCCGGACGAAGACCTGAGAACACAATCTCAATATCATTTGCTGTCAGACCGGCCAGCTTGATCATCTTGCGGGCCAAATCAACGATCTTCACGGGCTGCCCCATGTCGAAGATGAAGATCTCGCCGCCTCTACCCATCGTGCCGGCTTCAAGTACCAACTGCACCGCTTCCGGTATCGTCATGAAGTAGCGGGTGATATCCGGGTGTGTCACGGTGATCGGACCGCCTTTTTCGATCTGGGAGCGGAAACGCGGAATCACCGAACCATTCGAGCCCAGCACGTTGCCGAAGCGGGTTGTAATGAAGCGGGTCTGTTGCAGGGCTGTACCCTGCACATTATCCTGAAGCTTTGGCTGTGCGCTGATGTTGTTGAGCGACTGAATGTAGATCTCCGCGATGCGCTTCGAAGCCCCCATCACATTGGTTGGGTTTACGGCTTTGTCCGTCGAGATCATCACAAACTTCTCCACATCAAATGTCATCGAGAGGTCTGCAAGGTTTTTAGTACCCAGTACGTTTGTCAGGATGGCTTCTGATGGGTTGCTCTCCATCATCGGTACATGCTTATAGGCAGCGGCATGGTATACCATCTGCGGATTATACTCCTTGAAGAGGGCATACATGCGGTTGAAGTTCTGAATATCCGCAATGCAGATTTTCAGGTTTGCCTCCGGGTAGTGCTCTTCCATTTCCAGCTGCAGGTCATGCAGCGGCGACTCGGCCTGGTCGCAGATGATCACCATTTCCGGTTTATAAGACAGTACCTGGCGCACAATTTCTGAACCAATAGAACCGGCACCGCCTGTGATCAGGATACGCTTGCCGGCAAGGTCAGCTGATATTTTGTCATTCTCTATTACGATTGGCGGACGCTGCAGTAGGTCCTCGATGCGCAGATCTTGTATTTGGTTCATGCGCAACTGACCCGACATCCACTGCTCGGTTGGCGGCACAGTCACCACTTTTATACCTAGCTCCACACAGGTTTCGATGGCGTTCTTGCGGGCCTCTGATTTCAGGTCTTCGCTCAGAATCACCAGTTTATCAATGTGCAGTTTGCTCTGCAGTTTTTCGATATCGTTGATGTGGTATACCCGCTTCTGCTGGATATGCTTGTCGATCTTATTTGGGTTGTCATCCACAAAACCGGCAATAGTCAGGCGACCAGCATTACTCACCTCGAGCGCTTGTTTTACCAGGATGGCAAAACTATCAGCTCCGTAGATCAGCACTGTTTCCTTATTGCCGCTGTCACCACGCTTAATGTAGTAAAACAAGGCCTTGGCGCCCAGACGCATCATGATCAGCACCGAAGAACTGATAAAGAAGTTGACCAGGAGCACTACATAAATGTTCACAGAATCAATATGATAGGCAGGCACAACCCACAATCCTACGATGGCGCCATACACCAGACTGGCCATCAGCACAGCGGTAAAGATGCGGTAAATATCGTCAGTGCTGGAGTAGCGGATCAGGCCGGTATGGATGCGCATGGCGTAAAACACCATCACGGAGACCACCAGGTAGATACCACTGTACACAAAGAAGTGACCGCGCAGGATTGTTTCGAAATCAAACTGGCGGATGATAAAGAAGGACAAAGCGAAAGACCAGGTGGAGATGATTTGATCGATGATCAGAATGATCCATTTCGGTAAAGCCTTGTTCTGTAAAAATGTTTTCATA
>NZ_AKIS01000090.1:0-8950 GCF_000277005.1 Pontibacter sp. BAB1700
GCCACCCGGCAGGCCAGCCCGACCATGCCACCGCTGACTTTGTGAAGGCCGAAGCCGCCTACATCATCGCTCGCGAAGAGCAGACGCCCGAACTGCGACAACTGGTGCAGGCTATTGCCAAAGCCATGGCCGATGAGTTTGGCGCTTTCATGGTGCTCGAACTCTTTGCCGCACCGGATATAAGTGCCGCTGACAGCCCGACTTTCAGAGTGCTCGGGCCGGAACAGGCGCTGCCAGCCACCATCCGCACACTCAAAACTGAATTGGCCAGCATCAAGATCAGCGGCCTACCTGTTACAGTAGCCACAGCCTCTAACCAGGCTTTGCTGGAAGGCTCCAACAGCCTGATGAGCGAAGAAGAGCTGAAGCAGCACAGTACCCTAATGCTGGGGCTGGAACTAAAACCAATCTATCGCCAGGCTAATTCCGGGCAGGTATACCCCATGCTGCAGCGCACACTCCGCGGCCATGTGTCGAGTGCTATCAAAAAGGCCGTGTTCGACTTTGTGCGGGTGCAGACGACGCATCAGCCCAAGCATTTTCAGGCACTGGGCCGACAAGCGGTGGTACCTGCCGTCTGGCGCATCGACAAGCAGCTCACTTCCATCAGCGATCAGTTCCGGTTTCTGTTGCTCGTCACACCTGTCAACGCTGATGAGGCCTGGGAGGAGTTCCGCCAGAAGAAGTTTAAGCAGGCGCCTAACTTCCATTACCGCCTTATGCCCATGGATGCCGACCTGCTCAAGCGCAAACTCTACAATATACCGATCGAGAAGGTGGAGGACCCGACGTTGGCTTTCCTGTTTCGCGACAAGCGCCACGAGTTAGACAAGACCCTGACCATGCTCGCCGACCGCAATACCCCTGACTTCCTGTACAGTAGTCTGCAGTTGTTTGGCGGCGTGGACGAGCAGCTGCTCAAAGTGGCCGAAGGTATACTGGCCGCTATACCTGAGCCGATGCGGGAACAGGACATGCCGCTTATACCTGTAGACGAGTTTGCCACACTGGCTGAGCAGGAGATAGCCTTTCTGAAGGGTCAGTATCCGGCGCTTGATTCAGGGGTGGACATTCGCAAAGACATTGTGGGGTTGATCGTTTCCAAAGGGAGGCTCAACATCGGCACTGATGCCAAAATCCCCAGGCACAGGGCGCGGGCGCTGATTCAGCACGAAGTCGGTACGCACATCCTCACCTACTTCAACGGAAAGGCACAGCCACTGCAGCAGCTCTATGTGGGTGTGCCGGGCTACGAGGAGCTGCAGGAAGGACTGGCTGTGCTAAGTGAGTATCTGGTGGGCGGCCTCGACCAGGACCGGCTTCGCATACTGGCCGCCCGGGTAGTGGCCGTGCATCACCTCACCAAAGGCTGCAGCTTCACCGACAACTTCTGCCGGCTCAAAGAGGAATATAACTTTGATGAGGAAACGGCCTTTAACGTAACCATGCGGGTGCATCGGGGCGGAGGGCTCACCAAAGATGCCGTGTACCTGCGCGGGCTCGTGCACCTTTTGCAGTACCTCAAAGAAGGCCACGAGCTGGAGCCGCTCCTGATCGGCAAGATCCGGCAGGAGTATATTCCATTGTGCAGGAACTGATCTACCGCCAGGTGCTGCGCCCCGTTCCCATACGGCCCCGCTACCTCACCGATCCGGCCGCGCAGCCCAAATTGCAAAAACTAAAAGCAGGGATATCAGTATTTAACTTACTGGAAAATTAATCCCAACAAATACTTATATATAGGCATGACAATAGGATTCGTAGTTAACGATATACATACAGAAAGACCGGGCTATGCCACCATATTTTTAGCCCAGCGAATGCATAATCTGGGCCATACTGTGTTTTTGATGGGTGTGGGAGACCTCGCCTACTACCCTGATGGCTACATGGGGGCCACTGCCGTGCAGGCCGACCCGAAGCATAAGTATAAATCACCTGCCACTTACCTGGATGCCATACAGGGCGAGAAGGCCATTCAGGTACGTGTCACAGCTCCAGACCTGGATGTGCTGATGCTGCGCAACGACCCTTCTGCTGAAGGAGAAGGCAGAGCCTGGGCACAGAATGCGGGTATTATTTTCGGGCAGCTGGCCCTGCGCCATGGTGTAATCGTGCTCAACGACCCCACCTCGCTCTCCGATGCGGTGAATAAGATGTACTTCCAGCATTTCCCCGAGGCTGTACGTCCCCGCACCCTGATCACCCGCGACAAAGAGGAAATAAAGCAATTCTTCCAGAAGCAGAAAAATAACATCATCCTGAAGCCGCTACAAGGTTCAGGCGGCTCAGGTGTGTTTATGGTAAAGAAGAACGATTCTACTAACCTGAACCAGATTGTGGAAGCTATCAGTCGCGACGGTTACGTGATTGCGCAGGAGTACCTGCCACAGGCTACTGAAGGCGATGTGCGCCTGTTTGTGGTAAACGGCGAGGCATTGCAGCACAAAGGAAAATACTGCGCCCTGCGCCGTGTGGGCGCCAAAGATGACATACGAAGTAACCTGCATGCAGGAGGTTCGGCGCAGTCGGTGAAAGTAGACCAGACTATGCTGGACCTCGTAGAACTGGTGCGCCCTAAACTGATTCAGGATGGCATGTTCATGGTGGGCCTTGATATAGTGGGCAATAAACTGATGGAAATAAATGTGTTCAGCCCCGGAGGCCTTTCCGATGTAAGCGAACTGGAAGGCGTTGACTTCTCTACCCCTATTATTGAGGCAATAGAACGCAAGGTGCACTACAAAAACACCTACGGCACCCAGATCGACAATAAGACGGTCGCTATGATTTAGAGTTGAGCCAGGGCAGAGTAAAAGGCAGGCAAAAGAGCGGCGTCAGCAGCTGTATCTTTGCCTGCCTTTTTTATGCAAAGGATTTGGCAAAGCGCAGCAGATATTTTACGCCTGCTTCAAGCATTTCATGGTTAGTGAAAGAGCATACCCAGACCAACGCCTAGGTTACAACGAGCTACTGCTAAAGGGTGACGGGAAAGAAAATCGAGGAGAATTAAAAAATTATACGTCTGACAGTCAGACACATACATAAAGTGCAAAAATATTTATACGTTTTGCTTTTTTTTAGAAAAACAAAATCATAATTTTGCACCCGATTTGAGAGAGATACATAACCGGAAAGCTAATATGTAAAGCAATTTCCAAAATCACAAATCTCACTCTGATTTTTTTGAATTTTATTAGCTGTGTCCAGCATAGTTTTGAAAAAATGATATACAATCTGCCAAGGCAGGTATAAAGATAAGGTTAGTTAAAGTTTAGATTAGTTTGTTTTAAGGTGAGAGAAGGCCCCGGTCATTTTGACGGGGCTTTTCTCATTTTAACCCTGTACCTTTCTGACTCAAATCCCTTTTCATCCTCTCTATTCGCTCCCAATTATAGCATTACCACTAGGCATACAGCACATAAGCCGCGCCCAGGGTTACAGGTATAGCTGCCAGCAACAGTTTTAGCACCAGCCCTGGCGAGGAGGTGCCTCTCCCCCATGGTATCTTAGACTTGAAAACGTAGCGCAGGCTTGTCATCAGGGTCACCATGGCCAGCAGCCCAGCGACCAAGTGCGTAATGGCGATCGCTGAATCAAAAACCGTATCCTGACCCATGCTATGCTCGGCAGTACGGAGGTTCCAGTAAATAAGCACCAGTAACGAAGGCAAAGACACCAGTGCCCCCAGTCGCATACTAAAAAGTGTGAGCCACGATGAGAAAGCAAATAACGGAACCGCCGCCATTAACCCCATTTTCCTGTAAAACAGGGCTTCGTCTCCTGTCAGATCTGTGTAAAGCAGGATTAGCAGTGCATGGGCAAAGCCCGTCAGGAAAAGCAGCAAGTAGCGCGTCATAGGCTACTATACTGCAGAAGCCGGCTTTCAGATTTCCTCCAAGGTATAATAGGTATAGGTACTTCGCAAAAGCGGTAGCTTCTCGGACAAGTTGATATTGTAGATTAGTACCTGATTGGCTTTGCCGCTAGCGTCGTAGGTATATTCCTCCTGTATGTAAGGTCTGTCGCTTCGTAGGATGGTACGCTGGCTTAGCCTGCCTTCTTCGTCATAAGCATAGTTTATCTCTTCCGACATGTCTTTCAGGCTTTTGATGCGGATTCGCTGCAGGCGTCTGAATGTATCGTAGTCGAACTCCATACTCTTTTGCAGCATACCATCTCTGTGGAGTTGCCGCTCTACCACATAACCTTCCTGCATACGATGCGACCAGCCAGCCCCGGACTGACGCAGGTTTTGCATGGTGTACTTGCCAATGTAGTTATTATACATGGCGGCTGCATTCTCGTGCAGTTCTTCTTTTTCCAATATTTCTCCTTCAGGAGTAAAAGCGAGCGTAAGCACCGGCTGGAATGTATTTGTAGCCGGATCGTATACCTCTACCTGCTGGTGTTTGGGCATCAGGCCTGTATCCAGGTTCTTCCTATACTTAATGGCTATAGCTGATAATATAGACCACCTGGCAGTCTCTATATTACCTACTCTGTTAGAGTACACATCCCCGGTAAGATTATTCTCCTGTACCATTACCGCATCGGCTCCATAGCGCCTGGCTTTCATCTGCAGCCCCCTAACCAGATCAATATAGGCCGTATTTTCACCTCCGTGCACCTCAATTGCTGCCAATTTAATGTACTCTTCCTGTGGCCACTCTCCCCTGAACAATACTTCTATCTCGTTGTTGTGCGGCTGTGTTGGAATGGTGGTTAGTCGCTCGTCTATTTCAGGATACAGGGATGATGTGCAACCGACAAGTGAAAAGGTGCTCCAGGCCAGTGCTACTAGTACAGTTTTTTTCATAGGTTTTGACTTAATGTTCTAACCTTATTCTGCTCAAACATCGTGCTGTATTTGTGCAGGATACGCCTGTACTAAAAAAATATAGCAAAAATCTATATTAAGAGGATGCTGCTTATAAAGCTATCACCCTTGCAAAAGCCTAAACCATATTATTATTACTCACTTCTACCTCGTTCGCTATTTCTACCACTGGCTGATCAAACTCCTCTTCCAAAGGTGGTTGCAGCATTTTTACGAAGGTGTCTTTCACGCGATGGGACAAGTGGAAGTAGGGCACCCAGATTGCCGCCAGTATAACAGCACGAACAGCTTGGGAAGGACTGGTTTTATCCATCTCAAATGGCAAATGCATGGATTCAAGCACCACGTATTCACCTATTACGAACAAGGCATTCGCAACATAGAATGCTTTCATCAGTTCAGGTACACTACTGCGCTTCTTCAGAAAGAGGATTAGCAACAGGATACTGAACACCACAAAACCTATGTTCAGAATCAGCTCAACCAGTATAAGGCCGGCCAACTCGGGAGCGAACGTCTGTGAGGAGGGCAGAACCAGTTTCTCCCACATAGTTTGGTTGAAATAGTTGCTGCGCAGTACTGTTATTATACCTCCCAGTGGCGTTACGAAAAGAACGATAAGCGGCACGAGCAGCCAGCCGCCAATAGTTTCCGCCTCCCCTAAGCTAAAACCCGGTGCCGGATTAGGGTCGTAATAGTATAGCCTATAGCCCCCATAAATTGCCGCTCCCAATGCCAGTAGCGCTACTACCAGCATGATCCAACTGAACCCGGTACCACCTCCGGCTGCCGTGCCGGTATTGTAGTTCAGGCTGTAGCCCATGTCATCCAGCATGAGCTTCTGGTTGCGCATGAAGGCACTCATGTTCTCCGGCAATACATGGTCCTTCAGTATGCTGTAGGTATAGTGGAGTGTAAGCAAGTTGCCCGTGCTGGCATAGGAAACGACACTTTTGTAAGTAAAGGCATCGTCTTTTACTTCTTTGACCTCTGGGTTCACCGGCCAGGGCTCCGGCAGGAACAGCTGTATCTCGTGTTCCACGTTTACCGGGTAGGACAAGCCCATGGGCATGGTGCGCTTGCTGGTACGTGGCGTGTTGATATAATCACGCAACACTTTTGGAAAGAAGGTCGCCCGTACCTGCCCATTTATACCCTCCAGTTCCTCCCAAAGATTATCAATGCTGTACTCTTCCAGTATCGTGAACTTATTACCCTGCTCGTAGTCAATGAAATCTACGGGTTGGGTCATTTCGATATCCGGAAAATTGTTGGCGTAAAAGTTCAGATAAGCCTTTTGGATCTCCTTTAGGCTGGTAGTCGCAAAACGGCTGCGCTGCATGTCCGCTTCCCACCCAGTGTATTCTGTCTTCACCTGCAGCGTGACGGCCCCACCCACATCATCAAACAGGAAGGTTTCCAGCACTTTTATACCGCCATTGTTCGCAATCGGCGGTATCACTTCTGTCAGGCCCTTTGAGGCTGGGCTGAGCACAAGCGCCTGTTGGTAGTCGGGTATGTAGTTGGAATGCGAAGTGCCGCGCTGCTTGCTGATGGTAGGATCGTACCAGAGCCTGGAGCCTCGCAGATTGACCTGCACAATGCAATGGTTAAAGGCATAGGGCGATGGCAAGCCGTTTTTGACCTGCTCTTTGGAACTGGAGTTTACCAGAGCCGGGTAGGCCTCAATGCCGAGATGTTTGAGCATGGTGGCCAACAGCAGCGACTTGTCTTTGCAGTCACCGAAACGCTGCGCAAATACCTGGGAGGGAGATCGTGGTTTATACCCGCCTATACCGGCTTCCATACCCAGGTAGCGTACCTCATCCTGCACAAAGCGCAAAGCCGACACCAGCCATTCCTCCTTCGTTCTGGCTGTCGTCCTGATGCTGTCAATCACAGCCTGCAGTGCTTTAGACGGCGTCTCGTTCAGTTCATACATGGGTAGCGCCCAATCCACTACTTCTTTCCAGGAATTGTATTCTGAGACCATGCGCCCGGATAGGGATCATACCAGCCAGGCACGTCGCTGTCTACGGTGGTGGCTGGCAGGTTTGTCAAATGCCAGGTATAGCTGGTGTTACCGTTAGCCGTAACAACAGTTGGTTTATGTTCCGTCTTATGAAGTTTGTAGTGCAACTTGCGCTGCTCAGGCATCAGAATGTGCACCAGCAGCTCATCTACCGGGTCGTAAAACTGCAGATAAAAGGAGGCAAAGAATTTGCCTTCAAAAACCGGGTTACGCCCTTTAATGCTCCAGGCATACTCCACCAGGTCACCTACCCGAATATCCTCCAAAACAAGAAGGGCGGTAAGGCTTTCATCAAAAATGCGCTGCTCTAGTCCCTGCTCCCGCTGAATGACCTTCACTTTGCTTAGGTCCAGCTTGTCGATGGGCTTTCCATTACGCCAAACTGTTACCTTGTGCAGGTATAGCTTTTCATGGTTAGGGTCGAAGGAAAGTTGCAGTTCAGAGCTGTTCTGCACGCCTTCTTCTGTCGTAATCTTATAGGTGTTGTGAAAATAGGCTTCCTCCCGCGCCACTTCCCACTGAATGGATCGTTGCAGGTAATGGTACCCATCGTTCACATCTTCGGGAGCAACGTTTGTCTGCAAACGTAGTGGTATTTGCTTCGTCCAGGAAGGTATAGGAGCCGTTGAGATTGTTTTAGGAGCCGCACTAGCCGCCAGTTGGCAAAACAGGAAGATGGCGGACAGACAAAGTGTACGGAAAGTTTGTTTGTAAAAGTGAGCCATACGCAAAAAGAATATTCAGCTAAATATAGAACTATTTCTTAAAATATGATCAGGCAAAAACCAGCCGTTCGCATATATTTTGCAGAAGGAAGCCAGAACATTAAGTGATACCACAGGTATATGATGAGCGACTGTAACCAAAAATATAATTTGAAATAAAATACATGAACACCCCCCAAAAAGGAGCAAGAGCAGCCTCCAGCAAAGCGAATCAGGACAAGAAAAGCTTCCGCGAGCAGGTAGGCGCCTTGAAAAACCTGCCCAAGTTCTTCCGCCTGATCTGGGAGACGAGTCCGGGCATGACCATCGGCAACCTGCTGCTACGCCTTATCAAGTCAGCTATACCGCTCGCCATGCTCTATGTGGGCAAGCTGATCATTGACGAGGTGATTGGGCTGATCGATGTGTCAAGCGAGCGCGACCTGAGCTTTCTCTGGATGCTGGTTGCAGCGGAACTGGGCTTGGCGGTGCTTTCGGATATCATTAACCGGGGCATTACGCTGCTCGACAGTTTGCTCGGAGACCTCTTCTCCAACAGAACATCCGTGCAACTCATCGAACACGCCGCCCGGCTAGACCTGGCGCAGTTCGAGGACGCTACTTTTTACGACAAACTGGAGCGGGCCCGAAGGCAGACCATCACGCGGGTGGTACTGATGTCGCAGGTACTCTCGCAGCTGCAGGATATGGTGACGATCGGTTTTCTGGCAGTGGGTCTGATTGCTTTCAACCCTTGGTTGATCCTGATCCTGCTGGTGGCGGTTATACCTTCTTTTCTGGGCGAGACGCACTTCAACGAGCGCACCTACTCCCTCTCCCGCTCCTGGACACCCGAGCGCCGCGAACTTGACTACCTGCGCTACATCGGGGCCTCCGACGAAACCGCTAAAGAGATCAAGACCTTTAACTTGTCAGGGTTTCTGGCCAGTCGCTTCAAAGAGCTCTCGGACCGCTACTATGCCCTGAACAAAAGCCTGATTGTGCGCCGGGCAGTATGGGGCAGCGCCCTCTCCTCTTTAGGAACATTAGCCTATTACGGCGCCTACATTTTCATCCTGTTCCAGACGGTGGCAGGAGCTATTACAGTGGGTACACTGACCTTTCTGGCGGGTTCGTTTAGTAACATGCGCGGCCTGTTGCAGGGTATCATGACTCGCTTTTCACAGATCGCTGAGAGTGCGCTATACCTGCAGGACCTCTTTGATTTTCTGGAGCTCAAGCCCCAGATTACACCGCCTTCTAATCCCTTGCAAATACCCCGTCCTATACAAGAGGTTTCACCTTTGAGGATGTTGGTTTTAAGTACCACAACAGCGAAAAATGGGCCGTGCGGCACCTCTCCTTCCACCTGCG
>NZ_AKIS01000091.1:0-11436 GCF_000277005.1 Pontibacter sp. BAB1700
CAGTTATCACCATTTTACCGGTTTTGTATGAAACAAAGTTTAGCATGGGGCTGTAGGCAGGTCGCGCACCATCATCCGGAAATGATTGAGAGGCCCTAAACTCACCCGGCTGGTTGGCGACGAGAAATTAAAAACTGTGATAATGCCGCTGTCGGTGATATCGTTTCGTTGCAGGGCGTGTAACTGTATTTTGATAACCTGACGAGGAGAAAGTGTCTTAGAGGGCTTCAGAAAGCGGGCTTTTGAGTTCATGACTGTCCTGGCTTCGTCCGAGGTATAGCGTACATGGTCTTCCGCATTCATCTCGGGCATAGCCGGAAACTGCACCCACAGTAATACCAGCAAAATCACCCCTACACCGAGCAGGAGTTTGTCGTACATATTTTCAAACCCTCTCATATTAAATATGTACTTTATATAGAGTTAATAAGTTGTTAATAAATCATTTTGCCATGTAAACAGCTCTTTTTTTAGGGTAAATGGTCTACGGGGCATATAAAATTGAGAAGATTGCGTATAAGAGTTGGATTTGTCCTGTATGAACCATTTCCTGACACATCTTTTTCAATCTACACGTGGTTGGCTTGCCAGGCAGCCGCTGGTGCAGCGGCTGTTTCATCGGTTTCCCAGACTTTCCAGCTTTCTGCTCCGCCGCTTCGATACTACTACTTTCATTGGCTTACCCCTGACCATCCTGTTGCTGGTAATAGCGGTCAATGCGGCGCTGCTCTCACAAATAACTGAGGACGTAGTGGAGTCGGAGGGGGTGGTGCACCTTGACAAAGCCTTTACAGCCTTTCTCTACAGCATGCGCAGCGAGTGGCTGAGCCACACCTTTTATGCATTTACCCAACTAGGCACACGGGAGGCAGTCTTTGCCGTTGGGGGGCTGGCTACGATTGTGTTTTTGTACAACCGGCGCTACACGGCGGTATTGGCTTTCTGGCTTACCATGGCCGGGGTGGGGCTATCAGTGCAGTATGGCAAGAAGTTTATCAGCCGCGATCGCCCTACTGAGGTGGCTTTCTATCCAGAGCATAACTTTTCTTTCCCGAGCGGACATGCCACCACAAGTATGGCGCTCTGGGGTATACTGGCCTATTTTGGCTACCGCCACTTGTACCAGAGGCGCTTGCGCAACGGAGTGCTGGTAGGAGCAGGAGCTTTGATCCTACTGGTGGGGTTCAGCAGGATCTACTTAGGGGTACACTTCCTGTCAGATGTGTTGGCGGGCTTTTTGCTGGGTGCCATGTGGGTGCTCTTAGGGATAAGTATCGTGGAGGTGATGAGTTACCTCAGGACCCGCAAAAAGCTACGGGCCTCCACCTAAATATAGTCTGCATGCTATCTCTTATGCCGTCTTCTGCGTACAACACCTGACGCATACCCACTGTTATGAACTACCGCACCCTGACGAGGCTGAGTTCTCTGGCCCTTTTGCTTTACTTTTTGTTGACAGCAGCTACCGCCCGCGCCTATGGTGTGCTCACGCACCAGGCCATTATTGATGCCGCCTGGAAGGACTCAATAGAGCCTCTGTTGCGCAAGCGTTTTCCCAACGCCACCGACGAAGACCTGCAGAAAGCCCACGCACATGCCTATGGAGGTTCCATTGTGCAGGATATGGGCTATTTCCCTTTTGGCAACACATTCTTCACAGACCTGACCCACTACGTGCGCAGTGGCGCTTTTGTCGAGAATCTAATCAAATCGGCTACTACTATAGAAGAGTACGGCTTCGCGCTGGGGGCGCTGTCGCATTACAATGCTGACATACATGGGCATCCGCTGGGCACGAACAAGGCAGTGGCACTGGTATACCCGAGGTAAAAGCTGAGCATGGGCAGGAAGTGACCTACGCCGAAGATCCTGCGTCGCATGTCAAAACTGAGTTTGGGTTTGATGTGCTGCAGGTAGCCCGGGGCAACTACGCACCCGACGAATACCAGTCATTCATCGGATTTAAAGTTTCAAAAGAACTGCTGGAGCGTGCCTTCCTGGAAACGTATGGGCTTGAGCTGAATGATGTGTTTATGAACGTGCCACTGGCGATCGGAACTTACCGCTATACCATCCGTGGCCTGATACCCGATTTGACCAAAGCAGCCTGGCAGGCCAAGAAGAGTGACATACAGGAAGCCAGACCGGGCGTAACCCGCCGTGAGTTTCAGTATCACATGAAGCGGTCGGATTTCAACCAGGCCTGGGGGACAGATTACGAGCGACCCAACATTTTCGCCCGTTTCATTGCCTGGATCATCAAAGTACTTCCCAAAGTAGGACCTTTCCGGACACTCGCCTTTAAACCGCCTACACCTGAGGCCGAGGAAATTTTCTACCACAGTTTTAACGCCACAGTCGAAAATTACACAAAGCTTATAAAGCAGCTCAGACAACAGGGCCAGCTTAAGCTCGACAATATGCAGCTCGATACAGGAGAGCCAACAAAGCCCGGCAGTTACAAACTCACGGACGAGACGTATGCTGAGCTATTGCAAAAGCTTGCTAAGAATGAGTTCAAGCAAACAAGTCCTGCCCTGCGACAGGATATCCTCCAGTTTTACCAACCCCGGAAAGCGATGCAGGAAGTAGAGGAGGACGATCGTCCTGAATTAAAAGAAGCCCTCCTGCAACTAAGAGCACATCAGTTGTAAAGCATAAGCAGCCTCAGTAGTGTAGGTATAGCCAATGACGTAACCAGCACAGAAGTCTGCTGCCCATAGTCACTAACCTGAACGTTGATGAGCATATATGATTATAGCGGGCCGAACTTGTGCGCATTAGGGAATATGAGAGACGACTGCAACCCTGTATCCTAAAAACCGATACATATAAGTCTGACACCCTGTCTGAACAGGCCAAGTGCAGTTATATGACAAGGTGTACATGTGTTTAATTAAAAGAAACTTACCTATGGAAAACAAAACGAATAAGAATTCGCAATCGAATCAGAATCCAACAGCTCAGAGCAGCTCACAATCAAATACTTCGAATATGGCTCAAGCCAGTCATCAGCTTCAAACGCTATCAGTGGCAACCAGTCTTCTGCCAGAAACTCATCTGGAAATAGCCAGTCGGCTTCTTCGGGCAAGTCGAACTGGAAGGATACATTCAAGAAAGAGAACCTGGATAACCTGACGGGCAAGCTGCAGGAGTTTGGCAACAGCACCATGAACAAAGTGAACGGGCTGAGCACTACTCAAAAGGTAGTAGGCGGTTCTTTACTGGCACTGGGTGCAGGCTGGGTGGCTATGAACTCGATGAATAAAAATAAATCAGGCAAAATGGGCTCTAAAATAGCGAGCGCCCAGGAGAAGCTGAAGAAAAACCTGAATAAGAATCTGGGAAGCAATAGATAATTGCTCCTTTGTAAAGCTACATGGCAAAAAGCCGGGTGATTAACCCGGCTTTTTGTGTCATACACCTGTAGCAGACTGGCAAGTATTGCGTATAGCAACAAAACTGACCTTAATAACTCTATGAAGAAGTTAATACTATGGAAGTAAGCAAAGCACTGGTAAGCGGACTGGCAGGGGCCGTTGCCATAACGATCACACATGAAACCCTGCGCCGGCTTGTTCCTGAAGCACCCCGTATGGACGTGCTCGGAATGCGGGCCATTTCAAAAACAATGAAGAAAGCAGGAGCACAGCCACCCGAAAGCAGTTCCCTGCGCGCCTGGGCCATGTTAGGTGATATTGTTTCCAATTCTATCTACTACAGCTTTGCCGGTGTAGGTAAAGGTGCCTGGCTGCGTGGCGGTCTGCTAGGAGCCGGAGCCGGAGCGGGTGCTGTGTTGCTGCCCGGGCCGATGGGCTTAGGCACTGACCCTAGTAACCGTACCAACAGCACCCGCGTGATGACCGTCGGGCTATACCTGATGGGAGGCCTGGTAGCCGCTGCCGTGGGCAGCGCACTCGCCTGCGATGATGAAAATTGCTGATACCTGCTACAAGGAACATAACATGTGCTCTGTATTTGTGACTGGCTTACTCTGGTAAATTAGCACATGTGCAGAGCACTTCTCTTTGAGGAGTTACAGGCTGATAGTCGGGTAAGGTATACTCTTTCATGTATACCACCTGCAGTTCTTTTATAGGGTTGCCTGGGTGTGCCTCGTTCCAGCGACGCACCAGGTAGTTGCAGTAGTAAGGCCTTAAAAACGCATAGTGCACAAACAAGTAATTTTCGGAGTACTTGCGCCAGCGGTCATTTTTAAACATGCTCACCACAGAAGCCGGCTTGGCGTAGTCTGCCTCTTTCCCTTCACGGTTCAGGTCGATTAGCTGACCATTCTCCGCATGTCCTTCCAGTACATACCAACCGTCGTCCTTAAAAACAGCGGGCGCAAACATGCCCCAGCGCTGGTCAACACGCAGTAGGTTGCCAAACCAGGTTGTTGAGTCGGGCATAGCGGGTACCCGCGCAGTTGCTCCTGACAGATTCCACCAGATGCAGTAGATCAGCACAAAAGTCACGAATCCTTCCCGGGCGTATCGCAGCTGGTTTTTAGAAAGCAGTGGCTTTTGCAGGCTGATCTGTAGCCGTAGTTGGGCCGGGCTTCTGAAACCTTTGAATATGCGCTGAAACTGGCCTGATAATGGTCTCCTGAAAGATGTGAGTAGTTTTCTCTCTGCCCAGTTCATGGCCTGAGGAGGAAGGAGACCAGAAATTGAAGCAATATTAATGAGGTAAAACAAACCTACAAACAGCGTCAGGCTGATGCCGATATGAAACATGAACAACACCCCCACCACAATGAGCCGCCATACGTGATTATAAAAAGGAATCAGCAGGAGGAAGGGCAGCAGCAACTCGGTATACCAGGTCGTGAGCGTCAGGAACCGGAGCAGCTCAGGGTATGGGTAGATGAGCTTGCCTACTGGCATCAGGATTTGGTCGAGGCTCAGGGCATAGTAGAGTGCGGTGCCATCCAGGTTCCATTCCGGTGAACTTTTGAGCAGGGCAGTGCAGAAGTATACCAGGAAGATCTGTAGGATATAAGCAGCTGTAGCCGCGCTAAAGTAAGTAGTTTGGAGCGGTTCCGGTTTTTTGGCTTTGGCTGCATCGTAGCTGTAGAATTTCCCCCATGGCAGAAACATCCCCCAGAAGAGCAGCATGCGCAGCAGGTCATCGCCTCCCTGTGCAATGAAAGTGTTCCGGTTTTGGAGCGATACGAGCAGTATCCAACTGACAATAGTAGCGGTACGTGTCTTGTAGCCGAGCAGGAGGAAAATAGCAAACACGGCAGCAATCAGGAAAAGCACGACCTGCACCTGCCATAGTCCGCTTAGGGTATGAAAGGAAAAGTGGTACGGATGCCAGCCAAATTGATGCAGTACATGCAAGGGAAGTACGCCCATGTTGGAATAGTGCGCTTCGAGGTCTGTTGCACGTATAGCGAGGTCGGTTAAGATAATACCGGCAACCCATATGCGCATGACTGCCAGGGCCCGAAGGTCAACTGTAAAAACACGTCGCAGGTATTGCTGCAGCTGATGCATGTTTTAATAAGGGGTTTAGTTTAAAAACAAAAAGGCAAACCCAGTCAGGTGCTTGCCTTTTTGCTGTAGATACCTGAGTATAATTCCTATCGAGGAGAAGTACCCATAGTAGTTGTTCCAGTTGTGGTACCAGTTGTAGTTCCAGTCGTTGTGCCGGTAGTGGTACCTGTAGTTGTTCCGGTTGTGGTACCTGTAGTAGTGCCGGTTGTGGTACCTGTGGTTGTACCAGTTGTGGTTCCCGTAGTCGTGCCCGTTGTAGTACCTGTCGTGGTTCCCGTAGTCGTGCCCGTTGTAGTGCCGGTAGTTGTGCCAGTAGTGGTTCCCGTAGTTGAGCCGGTTGTAGTGCCATACACATCGGTATCTGTTGAATCAGTACCAGTAGTCGTTGTGTCTGCACACCCTGTCATTACCGTCGCTGCTACAAATGAAAGAGCGAGAATGTTTACAAATGTCTTTTTCATAGTCCTTTATTGTTTGTAATACTGTAAAAATTAGATTTCAGTATCCTGTTTACGGAACTATGGCTATTTGGATAGTTTTTTTGTGGAAATACACTAGCCAAATCCTGTTTTGATGCTAAATACTCAGGACAGGAATTCGGAATGATACGTAGTAATACCTATCAGTTTAAGGCTTCTCAATCTGGGTTCTTGTTAGTTGCCTGCTCGTAAAGAAACTCCTTGCGTGCTCCTTCAAGTTCATCAATAAGCTCCTGCCGTTGGCGTTTCAGGCTTTCTGCTACCGGGCTCTTGCTCAGAAAGAGGCGTAGCAGCAGCCAGTGTTCACGTACCCGCAGCAGTGTGTTCCAGTAGCGCAGTGCAAAAAAGCCTGACAAGGGTAGGCTGATCAGGTATAGCAGCAGATATACGGCGTTTGGCCAGAAGTGCCAAAGGATAGCGCCTGCAGGGCGTACAATACCGGAAACGAAAAAATACCCACCGACAGCATGATCGGTGCTCTGAATTCCTGCTCCTCTGTAAGTGCATCAGCTACTTTAGAGGGTATGATATAGGCCAGGTAGTTATTGATAAGCCCGTAGAGGTATAGCGGCATAGTAAGCGTTAGCAGTAAGGTACGGGCAAGACTCTGCCGCAACAGCACATTATTTTCTTCCATAGTGGGAAGGTGTTGCAGGTCCAGTTCCTGAAGCTGCTGCGTATACGATCGCATTTTGTTTCGAAAGCGCTCCACCCGCTCCGGTTGGGTTTCCATAAAGTGCGCCAGCCCTTTTACAATAGCTCTTGTCAGCAGGAAGTCACGCACGTGGCGTGGGGCTTCGATGGGTGTTTGTGCCGCCAGTTTCTCTTTGTATACCTGCTCAATCTGACGCACAAGTGCATCCTCATCATCAGAAGGGGTTATCACAATCAGCTTCTCGAGCTGCTGCCGTATCTGGTCCGTCAGTTCATTGACAGTGCCCTTCTCGTCCTGCTGGTATTGAGTCAGGTAAGGGGCGACAGCGATGGGTCTGCCCACATTCACGAACACATCACTTCGGAAGCGTGTAGGGTCAGAGTAGTTGAGCCCCACAGGGAGTATCTGCAGGTTAGCCACTGCTGGCATATGTGCTACAGCCCCCAAGGCCATCCGGGCCGTGCCTGTCTTGATTTTGCGCAGGCGCCTTTCGTTGAAGCTGGTTCCCTCCGGAAAAATAAGCAGTGTTTTGCGCTCCTTCAGTGCCTGGTAACTGGCTCTGAACGTTGCTTCATTGTCTATTGGAACGCCCGGCGTATCCGCCTGCCGATGAATAGGAATCAGGTTCATGCGGTGTAGCAGCCAGTTGTGCAGCGGCGAACTGAACACCGTACTCTTCGCGATAAAATACACCTGTTGCGGGAGCAGCGAGGCGATCACGATCGGATCCATAAACGTATTGGGGTGATTAGCCACTACCAGTAACGGTCCTCGCACTGGCATCAGGTGACGATTGCGCACCACAAACCTGCGGAAGAACACCCAAAGGCCTGTACGTAGAATCAGCTTTAGAACAAGGTATAGCATGTGCGCTTTTCAGGTATGAGCATATACTTGCCGAGGAGTATGCCTGTATTTAGCCTGACAATATAAGCAATATCCTGAATAACCGGATATAGGAGAATGGGGACGAACAGGACGCAGTTGCAGGTATGGTAAGTTATCGATAGATAATAGGCGAAGTAAAAAACAGCTTATTCTTCAGAAGTAAGCCAATCGTAAGCGGAAGTGAGGTCATCAAATTCCCGGGTTTCGAAAGGAAGCGGATGGGGACGGCTGGCAAATACCTGCTGAATCTGGCGGCTGGCAGCAGGGTCGAATGGATTGAGAGAAGCAAAGCGCTTAAGTGGGAGTTGGCTAAAAGCCTGAACATATACATCGCGGGTCCAGGCCAGGTCGTCGGGGTCTAGGGGAGAAAGTAGACGGCTGTCAGTAATGGTGTAAGGCGCACCCAACTCCCGGGCAAGCCTGATCAACCTGATGAGTGCCTGTCTGTATTGCAGGCTGCTGCACTTGCCATACCATTGACTTAACAGCACATGGCTGGCTGCATGATACTCTAGGAGCAGATAATCCGTTTGAAAGTAAACCATAAGTTATGGCATTAAACCGGTGAATATCAGCTTAATGATACTGAATAAATATGGTACAGTCAACCTTTTTATTATAAAATGACGCTATCATAATATTATAGTAATGCTATGCTTTGCGGAAGTTCTCCTGATTTGTGCTGCAACCTGATCTAAAACAAGTCCACAAAGATATTCAGGACCCCTTCCTGGTACTGTGTGGATACAAAAAAGCCGCAGATAGCAGCACTGAATGCTTGAATCTGCGGCTTTCACATCTGAGAAAAATTATTTTGTTCTCAGGTTATTGGCGTTACTACCATCAAGTTTGCGGGTGTCTTCCTCATTTTTGGCTGCGGCATTGCCGCCCTCCTCTATGCCTTCTGGCTCAGCGTCTATAATGTCGTGCTCCTCTTTTTTGAGACCCTCCAGCGGTTCCGGGTTTTCTTCAGGCAGACGCTCGCTCTCTTCCGAATTGGTTATATAATCGTCTTCACGTGGTGTTTCCATGGTTCTGTATTTTAGGTTATACTTTGTGTACGTATTGCGGGCGCAAGGTTTAGGTGCATCCTGTGTTAAAATCGGCATTGCTTTACCAGGCGCATTAGCCCTGCTGCTTTTCTATGCCTACATTTCGTTCAGGTATAAGCTCCATCAAGTCCGCAAAACACCAGAGGCGGATGCGGAATAACATCATAATAGAGCGGACCAAAAAAGACATGACCCAGAAGCAGCTGGCCGGGGCCTTGGGCGTAACCCGCCAGACGATCAACGCCATCGAGAAAAATAAATACCGGCCTTCTACCTTAATGGCTCTTAAAATGTCAAACCTCTTCGGCTTAACCGTAAATGCGCTTTTTGTGCTCGAGCAGGGTGATTAGCAGGCTCCAAATACTCTTGGTACAGGTATGGCGGCTGCCCTGTGTTAAAAAAAGAAAGCCCTTGGGTGCATTTTTAGTTTGTGAGCCCCAACATTTTGCGGTAACTTTGGGCAATTTATACCTACCAAAGCACATGCCTAAAGACACCAGTATTAAATCCGTTCTGATTATTGGTTCTGGCCCCATCGTTATCGGCCAGGCCTGCGAGTTTGACTATTCCGGTTCGCAAGCAGCCCGTTCTCTTCGTGAAGAAGGAATCGAGGTGACGCTCATCAATTCAAACCCCGCCACTATCATGACCGATAGTGTGACAGCGGATAATGTGTACCTCAAGCCGCTTGAGAAGAAGTACATCATTGAAATCCTGGAGAAACATAAAATTGACGCCGTGCTGCCAACCATGGGCGGGCAGACAGCCCTGAACCTGGCCATCGAGTGCGACAAGGCCGGCATCTGGGAAAAGTACGGTGTCCGTATCATCGGGGTGGACATCAACGCGATCGAGACCACCGAAGACCGCGAGAAGTTTCGCCTCAAAATGATCGAGCTCGGGGTAAATGTTTGTAAGGGAGAAACAGCTACCTCATTCCTGGAAGGAAAAGAGATAGCGCAGGAAATTGGTTTTCCACTCGTTATTCGCCCTTCGTTTACCCTTGGTGGTACGGGGGGCGGTTTTGTTAATACCCCTGCCGAATTCGACGCAGCCCTGACCCGCGGCCTGCACGCCTCACCGGTGCACGAAGTGCTGGTAGAGCAAAGCATCATGGGCTGGAAAGAGTACGAACTCGAACTGCTGCGCGACAACCTCGGCAACGTGATCATCATCTGCTCGATCGAAAACTTCGATCCGATGGGCGTGCACACCGGCGACTCCATTACGGTAGCGCCTGCCATGACCCTGCCAGATACGGTATACCAGCAAATGCGCGACCTGGCCATCAAAATGATGAACGGCATCGGGCAGTTTGCAGGCGGCTGTAACGTGCAGTTCTCTGTGAGCCCGGACGATGACACCATCATTGCTATTGAGATCAACCCGCGTGTATCCCGCTCTTCGGCGCTGGCTTCTAAAGCCACTGGTTACCCGATTGCCAAGATCGCTGCCAAGCTGGCCATCGGCTATAACCTCGACGAATTGAAGAACGCGATCACTAAAACTACCTCGGCTTACTTTGAGCCGGCGCTGGACTACGTGATTGTGAAAATACCGCGCTGGAACTTCGATAAGTTTAAGGGCGCCAACCGCACGCTGGGTCTGCAGATGAAATCTGTGGGCGAGGTGATGGGCATTGGCCGTACCTTCCAGGAGGCGCTGCAGAAGGCCTGCCAGAGCCTCGAGATAAAGCGCAACGGACTGGGCGCCGATGGCAAGGAGATGACGAATTATGATGACCTCATCTACAACCTGAAGAACCCTAGCTGGAACCGCCTGTTCTGCATCAAAGACGCCATGCGCATCGGTATACCTACCAGCACCATCCAGAACCTGACCAAGATCGACCCATGGTTCCTTTCCCAGATCGAAGAGATCGATATGTTGGAGAAGGAGATGGAGAAGTATACCCTGGCTACCCTGCCGGGTGAGTTGCTGCGTGAAGCCAAAGTAAAAGGCTTCGCCGACCGCCAGATCGCGCACATTCTACGCTGTCTTGAGAGCGAAGTGCATGCCGTGCGTATGGAACTGGGTATACAGCGCGTGTACAAAATGGTGGATACCTGCGCCGCTGAGTTCGAAGCCAAGACACCGTACTTCTACAGCACCTTCGATGGTGAGAACGAGAGCATCGTGACCGACAAGAAAAAGATCGTGGTGCTGGGTTCCGGTCCGAACCGCATCGGACAAGGTATAGAGTTCGACTACAGCTGCGTGCACGGTGTGCTGGCGGCTAAGGAGTGCGGCTACGAAACCATCATGATCAACTGCAACCCGGAAACGGTTTCCACGGACTTCGATATTTCGGACAAGCTGTACTTCGAGCCGGTATTCTGGGAGCATATCTACGACATCATTCTGCACGAAAGACCGGAAGGTGTGATCGTGCAGCTGGGCGGACAGACGGCCCTGAAGCTGGCTGAGAAGCTAGACCGCTACGGCATTAAGGTAATCGGTACAAGCTACAAAGCGCTTGACCTGGCCGAGGACCGTGGTTCGTTCTCCTCACTGCTGCGTGACCTGGACATTCCATATCCTCCATTCGGTGTGATCGAGTCTGCTGAAGAGGCGCTGGAGCTGTGCAAGGAGCTGAAGTTCCCGCTGCTGGTGCGCCCAAGCTACGTACTCGGTGGCCAGAGCATGAAAATTGTGATTAACGAGAAAGAGCTCGAAGCCCACGTGATTGACCTGCTCAAAGACCACCCAGGCAACAAGGTGCTGCTCGACCACTTCCTCGACCATGCCATTGAGGCAGAAGCCGACGCGATTTGTGACGGCGAGGACGTGCACATCTGCGGTATCATGGAGCACATCGAGCCAGCTGGTATCCACTCTGGCGACTCTTACGCCGTGCT
>NZ_AKIS01000092.1:0-9643 GCF_000277005.1 Pontibacter sp. BAB1700
ATCCAGCACACTGGCGGCACAGGTGGTGGCTACCAGGGCAATCGTCCGGGACAACGTCCTGGCGGCGGACCTGGAGGTCGTGGGCCACGCAATGCTCCATCTCCTCGCGCAGAAAAAGCAGAGGTAACTGATAAGGAAATTCAGGAACAGATCAAGGCTACGCTGGCGAAGCTAAGCGGCGGCAAAGGTGGTGGTGGTAACCGCGCCAAATACCGTCGTGAAAAACGCTCTGCTATTGCTGATGCAACAGAAGAGCGCCGTCTGATGGAGCAGGCAGAGTCTAAGACACTGCGTGTGACAGAATTCGTGTCAGCCAATGACCTGGCAGCGCTTATGAATGTGAGCGTGAACGAAGTCATCAAGGTATGTATGCAGTTGGGTATGTTCGTATCCATCAACCAGCGCCTTGACGCCGAAGCGATCACCATCATTGCGGACGAATTTGGCTACTCAGTTGAGTTCATCACATCCGAAGATGAGCAGGCGCTTGAGGTAACCATTGAAGAAAACGAAGAGGACCTGGTAGATCGTGCTCCGATTGTGACCATCATGGGTCACGTTGACCACGGTAAAACCTCCCTCCTTGACTATATCCGAAACGCCAATGTAACAGCTGGCGAGGCCGGTGGTATCACGCAGCACATTGGTGCCTACAGCGTGAAAACTGAAGGCGGACGTACCGTTACCTTCCTCGATACTCCTGGTCACGAAGCCTTTACGGCCATGCGTGCCCGTGGTGCCAAGGTAACAGACGTTGTTATCATCGTGGTAGCGGCCGACGACTCGGTGATGCCACAGACAAAAGAAGCGATCAACCACGCACAAGCTGCTGGTTCGCCGATCATCATTGCTCTGAACAAAATTGACAAGCCAGGAGCTAACCCGGACAAGGTACGTGAGGAACTTGCCCAGATGAACATCCTGGTAGAAGAGTGGGGTGGTAAGTACCAGTCGCAGGAAGTATCTGCCAAAACTGGTGCTGGTATACCTGACCTGTTGGAGAAAGTATTGCTTGAGGCTGAACTCCTTGAGCTAAAGGCTAACCCTGACAGAAAAGCTGTTGGTACCGTGATCGAAGCATCGCTTGACAAAGGCCGTGGTTATGTAGCCACTGTGCTGGTACAAACAGGTACGCTTAAGATTGGTGACGTGGTATTGGCTGGCTCTCACTATGGTAGAGTAAAAGCGATGACTGACCACCGCGGTCGTAAGATGAAAGAGGCTGGTCCATCTACTCCGGTACAGCTACTCGGGCTTGACGGTGCGCCACAGGCCGGCGACAAATTCCAGGTGATGGAGTCGGAGCGTGAAGCCCGCGAGATTGCAAGCAACCGCGCACAACTGCAGCGTGAGCAAAGCCTGCGTACTCGTAAGCACATCACACTCGACGAGATTGGCCGTCGACTGGCGATCGGTACCTTTAAGGAACTGAACGTGATCGTAAAAGGTGACGTGGACGGTTCCGTAGAAGCACTTTCTGACTCCCTGTTGAAGCTGTCAACTGCCGAAGTGCAGGTGAACATCATCAGCAAAGGCGTAGGCGCTATCTCCGAATCCGATGTACTGCTTGCTTCGGCTTCTGATGCAATTATCATTGGCTTCCAGGTACGACCTTCTCAGAATGCACGCAGACTGGCAGAGCAGGAGCAGATCGACGTTCGTCTGTACTCTATCATCTACGATGCGATCAACGAAGTGAAAGATGCGATGGAAGGTATGCTTGCTCCTACCCTGAAAGAGGAGATCACAGGTAACGCTGAAGTGCGCGATGTGTTTAAGATTACGAAGGTTGGTACGATTGCAGGCTGTATGATCACAGACGGCTCTATCCAGCGTAACTCTAAAGTACGCCTGGTACGCGACGGCATCGTAGTGCACGACGGCGAAATTCTGGCACTCAAGCGCTTCAAAGACGATGTATCAGAAGTACGCCAGGGATACGAGTGCGGTATCAGCCTGAGAGGATACAACGAGATCCAGGTTGGTGACGTGATCGAAGCTTACGTAGAAAAAGAAGTGAAGCGTACGCTGTAATACAGCCAACTTCATCTATCATAAGAAAGGCTCCTGCGAAAGCGGGAGCCTTTTGTTTTGCACCTAATATGAAGCATGCATTTATACCTGCCTGACAGGAGCTAAACCTGATGCGGCATACCTCCAATACCCGTATCGATTGATTGAGGAAGATACTCTACCTTCTAAACTGAAAGCCTGTAACGTGTAAAACCGTTCGACCTATCAATAAAGTATCCATCCCTTAAACAGTAAGCTAACTCAGATTCAGGAGATACAAAAAAGCCCTGCCCGGATAAACCAGGCAGGGCTTTTTCGTTGTTTTTTCAGCAACTGATTATAAGGACATCCGAGCTAGACGGCGCTTGTCGCGCTTATGCTTGCGATGCATTTCTTTCTCTTTTTTCAGAATGGCTTCCATTCGTTTGCTTCCTTTGATGCGGTCTTTAGTAAAGCGGGAACGGTTCGTGTTCTCATAGGCATTCCAGCGTGTATCCAAACCTGAAGCACGTGCTCCCACGGCATCAACGGTAGTACCTTTTTCCTGTACTTTGGCTGTACCCCAGAACTCATCTTTACCCGAACTCAGGGAAGTACTCGATGAACTTGATGTCTGTGCCATCGCATCGGACACAAACAGGAAAAAAGCTAGAGAGAATAGTAACGATATGACTTTTTTCATAAATCCACTTTTGATAATGTATCTATACAACGTACATTATACGCTAAAGTATACATTTTTAGTGAATAACAAGAAGTGCAGGACAAAAGTTTACTATTCAAATTTGTAAGAAAATCCTATTCCCATGGTTTCTTTGAGCTGTAAACGAGGACCTTTCCCATCCAATGTACCATCCCCACTGCGGTCTACATCGATCATGATATCATCATCATAGATCATGTGCAAAAAGAGGCTGGCTGACAGGAATTTGTTCACCTTGAAGTTCACCAGGTTCTCCCAGTTCACATCAATATTTTTGGCATTGCGGAGGTAGTTCGAAAATAGGTCGGCCTTCGACTGCAGCGTTACATTTTTGAAAATCTCGTTGCGAAAGCGAACATTCACAAAACCACCGAACTCTTCCCGCAGACGCTCCCCTGTACCAGGTATAAGTCGCCCCTCCAAATCGCGCTGAGCAGGCTCTACACCAAACGCGCCGTAGTCGGCCATGCGCTGGTTGAGCACTGCCGTGAACTTGCCTGTAAAAGGTGAAATAAAAACTGAAAGCTTAGGATTAGGCTTGTAGTCCATACCTATGGAGGCCAGCACAAAAGCGGGTGCCATAAAGTTGGAAATGACAGAGTCTCGCTCCGAGGTATACGTTGGGCTGATCTGTGTACGGGTATTGAGCTGAGCCGTGTAAAACCACTTGCTGGAAGCCTGCCTACCGTACTTCAGGTTAAGTTCTAGCCGGTCGTCACTTTTGCGGAGGCGCTGTTCCTGCAGCTTCACAGTGCCATAAGTGAGGTCCAGGGTATTGTTCCAGGTATGCTTCCCATTCTTGTAGTTGCCGTAGAGGTTCAGGATACCCAGCGCTGACAGTGAGTTCTGTCCGCCGGCCGCCCAGTTGCTCAGGCTTACCTGACTGAAGTTGACTGTGCCGGTTCCTCCGAAATCCCAGATATTGCGAACGGCCACTGTGTCGACGAGGGTGTCCTGTGCAGTGACTGAAAATATGGTGATGTTAAATATGAAAAGCGGAAGTAATAGATTGCGCAATAAAGCCTTAAGCATGAAAATAAGGTATAAAGTGAGCAGTATGCTGATTAAACCGCACAAAGATAACAAAACGATGTTGGAGCACCGAAGTTAAAAGGAAAGTTTACAGCAAGGAGAGTTGAACTGGGCCATTGCCAGATTGCATTTTAGGGATTTAAGCAAATCACTGCTATATTTGCTGCTGGTATCTATACATCTACTCAGAGATAAAAACTATGTCTATATACGAAAACCTGCTGCTCAATCTTGAGAACGGAATCCTGGTGATCACCATCAACCGTGCCGACAAGCTAAACGCGCTAAACATCGATACGATTAAGGAGATTAAGGCTGCCATCCAGCAAGTCTATGATGACCCGGCTGTGAAGGGAGCAATCTTTACAGGCGCCGGAGAGAAAGCTTTTGTAGCGGGTGCCGACATTTCGGAGATCTCTGAACTAAGCGAAGTGAACGCCCGTGGTTTTGCAGAGCGCGGTCAGGAAGTTTTCAGCATGATCGAACGCTGCACCAAGCCTGTCATTGCCGCCGTAAACGGCTTTGCACTGGGTGGAGGCTGCGAGCTTGCCATGGCCTGCCACATGCGTGTTGCCAGCGAAGGTGCCCGCTTTGGTCAGCCGGAAGTGAACCTGGGCCTGATACCGGGCTACGGTGGCACACAGCGCCTGACGCAACTGATTGGCAAAGGCAAAGCCATGGAACTGATGATGACCGCTGACATGATCGGGGCCGGAGAAGCCAAGGCGCTAGGTCTGGTAAACCATGTGGTGCCTGCCGTAGAGTTGATGCCAAAGGCCATGGAGATCATGAACAAAATCCTTTCGAAAGCACCACTTGCCATTGGCCTGGTGATCGACTGCGTGAACGCCGTGTACGACAAAGATGAAGACGGCTATCAAACGGAGGCGAACTCTTTTGCCCGCTGCTGCTCTTCACAGGACTTCATTGAAGGCACCAACGCATTCCTGGAGAAGCGTAAGCCTGTATTCAAAGGCGCATAAGCCTACACCCTCAGAACGCGCTATACCTATCATAAAAAGCAGGTATAGCGCGTTCTGTGTTTTTCAGCTGACACTAATACCTACCTGCCCCAAACAAACGCATGAGCATAGCCAAAAAACTGGTCGGTCAAACCGCTGCCTACGGACTGAGCAGTATTGTAGGCCGTGCGCTCAATTACCTCCTTGTACCGGTTTATACCCGTGTGTTCCTGCCCGAGGAGTATGGGGTGGTGTCGTACCTGTATGCCTTTGTGGCTTTCTTTAACATCGTGTATACCTACGGCATGGAGACGGCTTTTTTCCGCTTCGCCAATAAACCTGAGCAAGACCCGAAAGCAGTTTACAACAGGGTACTGAGCGCTATTCTGGTCAGCAGCACGATCTTTACAGGTATACTGCTCCTTTTTTCGCAGCAAATCGCAGATTACATTGGCTACCCAGAGCAGCGGGAGTACATCGTTTGGCTGGCGCTGGTACTGGCGATCGATGCACTAGTGGCTATACCTTTCGCCTGGCTCCGGCATCAGAACAAAGCTATTAAGTTCGCTTCCATTAAACTGGCCAACATCCTGCTGACGGTGGGTGCCAATCTGTTTTTTCTGGTTCTGCTGCGGCACATCTACGAAGGACAATACCTCACGAGTCTTCAGCCGCTGGCTACATCCCTCTACAACCCTGACTTTGGAGTAGGCTACATCTTCCTGATCAACCTGGTGGCTAATGCCTTGCTTATACCGATGCTTTGGAAAGAGCTGCGCATCTTCCGCTTCAAACTGGATGTGGAGCAGCTTAAGCCTATGCTGCGCTACGCCTGGCCGCTCCTGTTTATGGGCCTGGCAGGTATGGTAAATGAGGTGATTGACCGTATTCTGCTGGAGCGCTACCTGCCCGAAGGCTTTTACCCGGGCACCAGTAACATGGCAGCCGTAGGTATATACAGTGCCTGCTATAAGCTCGCCATTTTCATGACACTCACCATACAGGCTTTTCGCTATGCCGCTGAGCCGTTCTTCTTCTCACAAGCTAAAGAAAAAGAATCGCCACAAGCCTTTGCCTTGGTCATGAAATGGTTTGTGATCGCCTGCGCCTTCATCTACCTGTTCATCTCCACTAACCTCGAGGATTTTGCCCTGCTCATTGGCCCTGAATACCATGATGGTCTGATGGTGGTGCCGGTGCTCCTGCTGGCCAACCTGTTCTTGGGTATTTATTATAACCTGACTGTTTGGTTTAAGCTCACAGACAAAACACACTTTGGCACTTATATCAGCTTCGGTGGCGCCGCTATTACCATCGCTTTCAACCTGCTGCTTATACCTGTACTGGGCTACATGGGCTCTGCTATTGCTACGCTCATCTGCTATGTGGGTATGGCACTGGCTACTTACCTACTAGGCAACGTGCACTACCCGATTCCCTACCCTGTCAAGACCATTTTAGGGTACATCTTATTTGCCACGATACTTGTGCTGGCCGCCTTCCTGGTGCCTGTCGAGAACTTCTGGCTGCGCCATGTATACCACTTGTCACTTTCGGTCGTTTTCCTGGCGGTGGTCTGGTTCAGGGAGCGGGCCTACTTTCTAACTAAAAAATAATCTTTATCTTTAATAGATGAACACGACGAACTTACCGGTTAAAGTCATTAACCAATCCAAGCATGCACTCCCTTCTTACCAAACGGAGCACTCGGCAGGTATGGACCTGCGCGCGAACTTAGAGGCGCCTGTTACGCTTAAGCCGCTACAGCGTGCCCTTATACCTACGGGCCTGTTTATTGAGCTGCCCGAAGGACACGAGGCGCAGATCAGGCCCCGTAGCGGACTTGCCTACAAACATGGCATCTCTATCGTGAACAGTCCCGGCACCATCGATGCAGACTATCGCGGCGAGATCAAGGTGCTGCTGGTTAATCTGTCGGGTCAGGACTTTGTGGTAGAGGATGGCGAGCGTGTGGCCCAGATGGTCGTAGCGCGCTATGAGCGGGTGGCATGGGCGCAGGCTGAGGTGCTGACAGATACCGAACGCGGTGCCGGCGGCTATGGCAGCACAGGCACGAAATAGTCTTTACACCCCAGGTATAGCCTGCCTTTACCCACTTTTTAAAGCAGGCTAAAACCAAACATTCAAAATACAGTATTAATCAAAACCAATAGTGGCCAGGCAACACGTCTGGCTACATTTTTCAATCCATAAACTAATAGCTATGAGGATTATTGTACCTATGGCAGGTATGGGCAAGCGTATGCGCCCACACACACTTACTGTTCCTAAACCCCTTATACCGATAGCAGGCAAGCCGATTGTGCATCGCCTGGTAGAAGATATCGCCAAAGTATGCCACGAGCCGATCGAGGAAGTGGCTTTCATCATTGGTCACTTTGGTGATGCCGTTGAGCGCGACCTGAAAGCTATCGCTGAATCGGTAGGTGCCAAGGGCAGCATTTATTACCAGGAAGAAGCCCTGGGTACAGCGCACGCCATCATGTGCGCGCAGGACTCGCTGGAGGGCAAGGTAGTAGTGGCATTTGCCGACACCCTGTTCAAAGCCGACTTCCAGCTCGACACAAACGCCGACGGCACCATTTGGGTGCAGCGCGTAGAGGACCCACGTCCTTATGGTGTGATTAAACTCAACGAAAACAACGAGATCACCGACTTTGTAGAGAAGCCACAGGAGTTTGTTTCTGACATGGCCATCATCGGTATCTACTACTTCAAAGACGGCGCTTACCTGCGCAACGAACTACAGTACCTGCTTGATAACGACATCAAGGACAAGGGAGAGTACCAGCTGACAAACGCGCTGGAGAACATGAAAAACAAAGGCACGAAATTTATTCCTGCCGTTATCTCAGAATGGCTCGATTGTGGCAATAAAAATGCAACAGTTTTCACGAATCAACGCTATTTAGAATATATCAAAGATGAGAAGGGTTTGGTAGCCGCGTCAGCTGATATCCAGAATTCCGTGATCATCCCACCCGTGTATATCGGAGAGAATGCCGTGATCCACAATTCAGTGGTAGGCCCGCACGTTTCTATTGGAGACAATACCAGCGTATTGGAGTCCATACTGAGCAATTCCATCGTTCAGAAGGAGTCAACCATCAAAAACGGGAACATAGCAAACTCAATGATAGGTAATTTTGTTTCCTATGAAGGACGCCAGTCAGACCTAAGTATTGGCGACTACAATACGCTTAAAGATTAGCATACCCATTTTATGACCCGATTCAGAAACATTGTGCTCGCTACTTGCTGCCTTGCACTGGTCGCGACCGGCGAAAGCCAGGCCCAGTCTAAGAAAAAAAAGAAGGGCAAGGAGAAGAGCGAAACAGCACAGGTAGCCATACCTGCGCCCCAGCCCGAACCCAGCGAGCAGGAAAAGCTGCTGAGCGAGGCATTGTTTCTGGAGGGTATGAAATATTTTATGCTGGAGGACTACAAGCAGGCACTTAGTCAGTTTCAGAAAGCATATGCCGTAACGCCAGGCAATGCGGCACTCAATTACAAGCTGGCCGAAACCTACATGCTGATGGAAAACCCGAAAGCGGGCGTTTCTTTTGCACAGGCAGCCATCGCCAGCGATAATCAAAATCCCTACTACTACCTGTTACTCGCTCAGCTTTATACCGAACAGAAGCAGTACACCGAGGCGGCTCAGGCTTACAACGATCTGCTGCGCAATGTGCCCGACCAGGAGCAGTACCTCTTCAGCTTAGCCGAGCTATACCTGGCTCAGTCTAAGTATGACGATGCGCTCAAGACCTATGACCGCATTGAGAAAAAGTACGGTGCACTGGAGCAGCTCTCCATGAACCGCCAGCAGATATACCTGCGCCAGAAAAATATCGGCAAGGCCTTGGCTGAAGGTGAAAAACTGATTGCGGCCAACCCGACCGAAATCCGGTACCTGCTGGCCCAGGCTGAGCTGTACAACGCCAGCAAAAAACCAGACATTGCGATTGAAACGCTCAACCGTGCCCTGCGCATTGAGCCGAATAACCCGTTTGCGCATCTGATGCTCTCGGACCTGCATCGCCAGAAAGGTGATTTGCAGGAGTCTGAAAACCAGGTGAAGATCGCATTCGCCAGCACCGACCTCGACATCGACACCAAAGTGCGCATCCTGGTTGACTTTATCAGGCAATTGCCTAACCCTGCAGTGGAAGGTATAGCCCTTGAGTTGGCTGACCTCACCATAGCATCTCATCCTGAGGAGGCCAAAGCTTATGCCGTTGCCGGTGACTTGCAAACGATCATTGGCAAAAAGGAGTCGGCCCGCGGCAATTACATTAAGGCTGTGAAGTTAGATGACTCTCACTTCAAGATCTGGCAGCAGATTGTGCTGTTGGATGCGGAGCTGGGCGAATCGGGAGAATTGGTGCAGCACTCTGAACAGGCGCTGGAGCTGTTCCCGAACCAGGCTGTGTTCTGGTTCTACAACGGCACAGGTCACCTGATCGAGAAAAACTTTGACCGTGCTGCCAAATCCCTGGAACATGGCAAGCGCCTTTCAGCGAGTGAGCCCGAGTTGGTGGCACAATTCAATGCCCAGCTAGGAGACGCTTACAACTCCATAAAAGAATACAAGAAGTCGGACGAGGCGTATGAGGCTGTTCTTTCGCACGATCCTGACAACGAGCATGTGCTTAACAACTACAGCTACTTTTTGTCGCTGCGTGGCGAGCAGCTGCCCAAAGCCAAAGCTATGGCCGGGCGACTGGTAGAGAAACATCCTGCCAACCCCACCTACCTGGATACCTACGCCTGGGTGCTGTACAAGATGGATGACTACGAAGGCGCTCTGAAATACCTGGAGCAGGCCATCGCCTATTCCGAGGACGCTACCATCGTGGAGCATTACGGTGATGTGCTGTTCAAACTCGGCAAGCGTGACGAGGCTGTCAGG
>NZ_AKIS01000093.1:0-16607 GCF_000277005.1 Pontibacter sp. BAB1700
CGGTGATGGCCATCCAGTTCTTGCCGTGCAGCACTGGCTTCTGGGTCTGCTGCGCAGCCGCCGGAAAGAGGGGCAAGGCTAGTAGGCAGAGTGATATGAGTCTTTTCATTTGTTAAAGTTTAGGGTATCAATTTAGCTAAAAACAGAGTGCCTCACAACTGAGCTGGAATTTGATCGCTTACCAGCTGTAATCTTTAACCTAATGTAATATCAACAGTATACATCAACCATGGCTATCGAAACCCTTGAAAAAAATCAGCCATAATTTTTTGATTGTAAGGATTATATCAGATATTAGCCAGCAGAAATGAACACAGCGCACAACCATATCGCCTATTATAGCTATCACTATTTTACTTTATGTAAATAAGGGCGGCGATGCTTTAGGTTGACAAACAGCTATAAATCAGAGGCCTCCCGATCGGAGGCTTTTTTTATTCAGATACATGACAGCGAACCAGAACAACTATTTTACTTTTTACTATTACTACTTCTATCGCAGGAAGCAGGCGGGATTTCTATGGTAAAAAGCATTCGTTGTTTTGCACTTACAAAGAGTCCCCTTCCGGCGGACTCTTTTTTTATTTAAAGCAATTGATAAGCACCTTAAAAAAGCAGATAGTGAACATAGCAGACAGATACGGGGATGTGCAGGAGTACTACTTCTCACAAAAATTACGGGAGGTCGCGCAACTCAACGCAGCCGGCAAAAATGTGATCAACCTGGGTATTGGCAGCCCCGATATGGCCCCACCCCGGCAGGCAGTAGAAGCACTGTGCGCGGCGGCCCATAATGGCAACGCACACGGCTATCAGGGTTACAAGGGTACACCGGCCCTACGGCAGGCCTTCAGCGATTGGTACGCTACCTACTATGCGGTTGCCCTGGACCCGGAAACAGAAGTGCTGCCGCTGATGGGCTCGAAGGAAGGCATCACCTATATTTCCAACGCCTACCTGAATGCCGGGGATGAAGTGTTGGTACCCAACCCCGGATACCCGGCCTACAGCGCCGCAACCAAAGCGGCCGGTGGGGTGGTGCGGCATTACAATTTACGGGAAGAGACAGGTTGGCTGCCAAACCTGGAGGAATTGCAGCAGCAGGATTTAAGCAGGGTAAAGCTCATGTGGGCGAACTACCCGCACATGCCTACCGGAGCGAAGGCAAGCAAAGCCGCCCTGGCTCAACTCGTGGACTTTGCAGAGCGCCATGATATCCTGCTCTGCCACGATAACCCCTACAGCTTTATCCTCATCGACAGGCCCGAAAGTATCCTCTCAGTCAAGGGTGTTACAGCGCATGTGCTGGAGCTGAACTCGCTGAGCAAATCGCATAACATGGCTGGCTGGCGGGTGGGTGTGCTGACTGGCCATCCCCAGCACATCGCGAATGTGTTGATCGCGAAAAGCAATGTCGATTCAGGTATGTTCCTGGGTATACAGCAGGCCGCCATCGAGGCTTTAAAACAACCCCAGGCCTGGTTTGAAGAACTGAACACGCACTATGCGGAGCGGCGGAAGCTAGTTTGGCAAATCATGGAAACGCTGGATTGCAGGTATAGCACAGAGCAGGCAGGACTGTTTGTGTGGGGGCGCCCACCGGAAGAAGTCAATGTGGAGCAACTGGTAAATGAACTCCTCTACGAGGCAGGGGTCTTTATCACGCCTGGTTTCATCTTCGGAACGAACGGGCAGCGCTATATCCGGGTGTCGCTGTGTGCTGACAACGGGCAGCTGCAAAGAGCATTGGAAAGAATCAAAGCATTTAAAAATATTAAAATCAAAAAGTCATGATCGTAGGCATAGTAGGTATCGGACTGATTGGGGGCTCCATGGCCATGGACCTCCGGCAACGTGGCTTTGCCACTAAAATAATCGGAACAGACAACAACCCGGAGCACATCTGGATCGCAAAAAGTACAGGCATTATACAGGAAGAGGGCAGTCTGGCAGATCTGGCCAAAAGCTGTGATCTGATCATTGTGGCCACGCCGGTTGATGTTTCCCCGGGTATCGTGCTGACACTTTTAGACCAGGTAAAAGACGGATCCGTCGTGCTGGATGTGGGCTCTACAAAAGAGCAGATCTGCCAGGCCGTTGCGAGCCATCCGCGCAGAGAGCAGTTCGTTGCCTGCCACCCGATTGCCGGCACCGAAAACACTGGTCCGGGAGCGGCACATCACAAGCTCTTCGACCACAAAGTGAATATTATCTGCAACGCAGAGGCCTCCGGTGTAGCGACTGTACGGGTAGCGGAAGAAGTGTTTGGCGTCCTGAAAATGGAAACGGTGCACATGGAGGCCCGTGAACACGACCGCCACATCGCCTTTGTTTCGCATTTGTCACACATCACCTCCTTTGCCCTTGGCCTGACGGTGCTTAAAATCGAAAAAGACGAGAAGAGCATTTTTAATATGGCTGGTAGTGGTTTTGCCTCCACCGTGCGACTGGCCAAAAGCTCTCCGGATATGTGGGCACCCATCTTCAGCCAGAATGCAGGTCATGTATCGGCGGCATTGGATGCGTACATCGATCAGCTGCTGCTTTTCAAGGAAACGATCGACGAAGGACTTAGCTCCGAAACCTACGACATGATCTCTAATGCCAACCAGATCAGCCGCATACTGGATGGCATCGAACTCAAGAATCGGCAGAAACCCTTTGCTCGGCCACTCACCGGCAAAGACAAACTGGAGATTGCCCCGATCAGCACCTGGCTGCCCGATCTGCAGCGGCCCTTGGTGATCAGCGGGCCCTGCAGCGCCGAAACAGAGGAGCAGGTGATGGAAACCTGCCAGCAACTGGCTGCCACAAGCAAGGTGGATGTGCTGCGAGCCGGCATCTGGAAACCACGCACACGTCCCAATAACTTTGAAGGCATCGGCACAGTAGGGCTGGAATGGCTGCGTAAAGCGAAGGAGACGACAGGTATGAAAATAGCGGTGGAGGTGGCCAATAAGCAGCATGTGGAGGATGCGCTCAAATATGGCGTGGACATTCTCTGGATCGGGGCGCGCACGACGGTCAATCCTTTTTCGGTGCAGGAAATCGCAGATGCCCTGCAAGGTATAGACGTGCCGGTGTTGGTAAAGAATCCGATCAACGCTGACCTGGAGCTTTGGATCGGGGCGCTGGAGCGTTTGAGTGGAGCCGGTATTACCAAACTGGGTGCCATCCATCGGGGCTTCGCCAAGTATGGCGAAACCAGGTTCCGAAACGCACCGCAGTGGCAGCTGCCTATTGAGCTGAAAAGGCGCATGCCTGACCTGCCTATGATCTGTGACCCGAGCCATATCTGCGGCAACCGGGAATTGCTGGCCGAAATTTCGCAGCAGGCAATGGACCTGAACTATACCGGACTGATGCTGGAAAGCCACATTGATCCGGACAAGGCATGGAGCGACGCCAAACAGCAGGTGACGCCTGAGCGTCTGGCCGAGATCATAGACGGGCTGGTGCTCCGGAACGGCTATGGCGGTAAAGTGGAGGTGGATGACACCTTGCAGGAGCTGCGCAGTCAGGTAGATCAGTTCGACAGTGAGTTGTTCACCCTGCTGTCACAACGAATGCAGGTGGTGGAGAACATTGGCAGGTATAAAAAGGAAAACAAGCTGACCATTTTGCAGGCGTCCCGTTGGAACGACGTGTTGGAGAGATCCTTTGAGCGGGGAGAGAAATTGGGCCTGAGCCGGGACTTTATTCATAAGTATCTCAAAGCCGTGCACCAGGAGTCGATCCATCACCAAAGCGCGATCATGAATGCGTAATAGGGACAGGTATAGAAAAAGGGATTGAAGCAGGTGGTTACCGCTTCAATCCCTTTTTAGTTTATAAGCACGGAATTATCTGATCAAGCCAACCCCAACCGTCGAATTTGTCCCCTCGTCGATGAGGATGAAAGCACCGTTTGCTCTGTTTTCAGTAAAAGAATCGTAAAAAACTTCTTTTGCTGTTTTCAGTTGCACGTCGGCAATCTCGTTTAGCTTCAGCTCACTTACAGCGCTATCTGCACCAAGGGTCGCCACGTCTATCAGGTTGGAGAGTGCGCTGACTTTGGCTCTGGAAGTATTTACCCCATGCTGCAGCAGGTATGTACCGCCCACACGTAGTGGCTTTTTGTCCATCCAGCAGATGGTGGCCGCGAGCTGTCTGCTTTGCTGTGGCAATTGGCTGATCGGCACGATCATATCGCCCCGGCTGATGTCCACGTCATCCTCTAGCAGTAAGCTGATAGATTCTTTGGCCTGCGCTGCCTCTATCTCACGCCCAAACTTTTCGATTTTGGCAATGGTAGTTTCCTGTCCGCTTGGCAGTACAACCACCCGTTCGCCCTTGCGCAACAGTCCGCTGGCTACCTTGCCAGCGTAGGCTCTGTAGTCATGAAACTCTTCTGACTTCGGTCGTACTACATACTGTACCGGGAAACGGCTTGCTTCCTCTGACAGGTGCTGTTCCAAAGGCATGGCCTCCAGCAAACTAAGTAGTGATACCCCTTCGTACCAGGCATGTGCGCTGACTGACGCACGAGGTTTTCGCCGTATAGGGAGGACACAGGTATAAAGCTGATCTCCTGTCCCGGAAAACGAACCTTTTCAGCAAAGGCCATGAAGGCGGCCTTTATTTCCTCAAATTTAGTTTGGTCGTAGTCTACCAGGTCCATCTTGTTCACGCAAACCACTACATTCGGAATGCGCAGCAGACAGGAAATATAAAAGTGACGGAAAGTCTGTTCCACCACACCGTTGCGGGCATCTACCAGGATCATGGAGACATTGGCGTTGGAGGCGCCGTCACCATGTTGCGGGTATACTCAAAATGCCCTGGTGTGTCGGCTATGATAAACTTACGGGTAGGAGTGGAGAAGTAAATGTGCGCTACGTCAATCGTGATGCCTTGCTCACGTTCTGCTATCAGGCCGTCTGTCAGCAGCGAAAGGTCCACGTAGTCGAGGCCTTTCTTTTTGCTGCTTGCCATGATAGCCTCCAGCTTATCGGTGGTGATCGAATTGGTCTCGAACAGGAGTCGACCGATCAGGGTGCTTTTCCCATCATCCACACTTCCGGCGGTTGCAATTTTTAGAACGTCCATACCTTAAAAATATCCTGCTTGCTTTCTTTTTTCCATGGCCGCCTCGGAGCGCTTGTCGTCTATGCGGGCACCTCTTTCTGATACTGTGGCGCTTAGTATTTCTGCAATAATGTCCTCGATCGCAACGGCAGTTGACTCCACCGCAGCCGTACAGGTCATATCTCCCACCGTCCTGAAGCGGACCAGGCGGGTGCTTACCGACTCTTCTTCTGACATGTTCATGAAAGGGGAATAGGGAAGTATCTGCCCGTCACGCTCAAAGGTTTCGCGCTCGTGTGAGTAGTAAATGGAAGGTATAGCCAGTTGCTCTTCTCTGATGTAGTTCCACACATCCAGCTCTGTCCAATTGCTGATCGGGAACACGCGCACATTCTCGCCCATATTGATTTTGCCGTTCAGCATATCGAACAGCTCCGGGCGCTGCTTTTTGGCGTCCCATTCGCCGAAGTCGTTTCTTACCGAGAAGATACGCTCCTTGGCACGGGCTTTCTCTTCGTCGCGGCGTGCGCCACCGATGCAGGCGTCAAAGCCAAACTCCTCGATTGCGTCCAGCAGCGTAACGGTCTGCAGCACGTTGCGGCTGGCGTATTTTCCTGTTTCTTCCGTTACTTTTTGTTGGTCGATGCTGTCCTGCACATAGCGCACGATCAGCTCCAGGCCCAACTCTGCTACCAGTTCGTCCCGGAATTGGATGGTTTCTTCAAAGTTATGCCCCGTGTCGACGTGCAATAGGGGAAAGGGTATTTTGCCTGGGTAGAATGCTTTGTAGGCAAGTCTTACCAGTGTGATCGAGTCTTTTCCGCCGGAGAACAGGAGTACAGGTTTTTCAAACTGTGCGGCGACCTCTCTGATGATGTAGATCGCCTCGTCTTCCAGTTCTCTGGGGAATACAGCGTTGTGAATAGCCATATTAGTTTTGTTTATTTAAATAATTTGCATGCAGACCGCATTCCTTCTGAGTCTGTTCCCACCACCACCTTCCGGCACGCGGTTCTTCCCCTGGCAATATGGCCCGGGTGCAGGGAGCGCAACCTATGCTGACATAGCCCTGATCATGGAGCTGATTGTAGGGTACCGCGTTATCCTGCAAGTATGCGATCATCTCATCATAAGACCAGTTGATGATCGGGTTGAATTTGATGACCTGAAACGCCTCGTCCCACTCCAGTAAACTGAAGCTGCTGCGGTTGGCACTCTGGCCGGAGCGCAGTCCGGTTACCCAAACGTCCACTCCCTGCAATGCTCTCGTCAGCGGCAGTACCTTACGGACCTGGCAGCAGGCTTTGCGGTTATCAACTGAGTCGTAAAATCCATTTATACCTTGTTTTGCAACAAGCGACTCCACGTCGGAAGCTTGCGGAAAAAAGGGCTCTATTTTGCGTTTATACTTGTATTCGGTATCTGCCCATAAGGTGTAGGTTTCCTGAAACAGGCGGCCTGTGTCGAGCGAGAAGATTATGATCGGAAGCTGGTCAGAGAAGATGGCGTGCGTGATGACCTGATCCTCCTGACCAAGCGCTGTCGAAAAAGCAACTTTGCCGGGAAATCGTTTGGCTACCCAGGCCAGTGCTTCGGAAAGGGACAGGTCTGCCAGTTCATCAAGCAGCGACGGTATTTGATTTTTGGAGTTCATTGGCTTCTTTTTTTACTGTGAATCGTTCCCAGATCCGTTCGTGGACATAGTAGAGCAGGATCTTGCTGAATACCTCAATCGAACCGATCGAGAACGCCATTTTAAGCTCACCTGTGATCAGGTAAGAAATGACAATGGTATCAAAAGTGCCCAGGACACGCCATGAAATGGCCTTGGCGACACTTTTGAATTTGCTGTCCTTCTTCTGCGGACTCTGCTTTTTATTAAAAGCTTTTTGGAGATATCGGTCTAGTAGCATAGCGCTGCATTGTGTGCCAAAACTACACAAAACCTACAAACTTAGTAGGGTAATAAAGTAAAAAAAACTAAAATCAGCTATGTTTAATATTTAAGAGGCTGTTTTTCAATTGTTTGAGGTGATCAGGTCGGAGAGGGTTTTGTTCTCGACCACAGACAGGGTCTGGTCACGCACCTGGCACATGATGATGTGCATGTTACAGGTGGCCTCGTCGGGGCAGTCGGTAGCACTTTTCGTAATAGTTGAGACTCACACAGGGCAACCAGGCGATGGGGCCATTGAGCAGGCGGATGATCTTGGCCAGTGTGATCTCTTCCGGTTTTTTAATAAGATAATACCCGCCGCCTTTGCCTTTTTTGCTGCCCAGTATACCTGCCTTCTTCAGCTCAAGCAGAATGTTCTCGAGAAACTTATGTGAGATATTCTTACTGGCGGCGATTTCCTGGATAAGCACAGCACCCTTATCCTGATTTTCTGCCAGGTAGGTGAGCGCATGGAAAGCATACTTTGTTTTCTTGGATAACATAAGGAAGATCGGTGTCAGCTGGTCTGCTTTTGGAAGAGTAGGCTGTGTTATCACAAAATTAAGAAGCTTTGGACAGAATACCAGTATAGGCGTAAAAGATTGCAGGTATAGCAGAACGGAGTTGCTGCGCTGACAGCTGCCCAGAACCACGAAATTTGTGCAGATGGGGCTTATACCTGCTTCTTTCTCAAGCACTATACCTGCCACTACTGCTGTATACTTTATCTGGAGACCAGGTTTTCGTCCAGGGGCTTGTTCTTTTTCATGACCTTGATGTAGCGCACGAGGGCATCCAGGTCCTCGTCAGGTATTTCGTGTTCTTTGAAAGAGGGCATTCTTCCCAGACCCAGTAGGAACGCCTTGCTTCGTACCCTGAACTTAATCAGGCCACCTGGCAGGGGCACATTATTGACTGGCGGACTGCCCTCTGAGCTTGTAGCAGCCCTGCAGAAGCAGTAAGCTTAGCATAGATATGATCGTGAATGCGGAAGGCCTGTAAAATTTTTTCATAGACAAGATGCTTCGTGTTAAATGTAACATTCACAATTAGTTACGATCCTAATGTTACGTAATTTGTGCTGCCAGAGTAGCGCTTAATCACGGAATAATTAAACTGCAGCAGGAAGTGATGTGAAGCGGCTTTTGTTGCCTACATGAAAGTAGTATTCTTCCAGTTTAGGACAATCCTCTCAGTTTTTTGTAAAAGCTTTCATGATAAGAATCACTTATCGGGATGAGATGATCTGCTATTCTGATCCTGTTCTTTTCAATGTGATCTATCTTATCAATAGCTACCATGAACGACCTGTGCACCCGGGCAAAGTCCTGGGCAGGCAACAGCTCTTCAAGCTTGGCGAAACTTAGCAAGGTCATGATTTTCTCTTTGGCTGTGTGTATCCGCAAGTAGTCTTTCATCCCCTCAACGAAGAGAATGTCTCCCGTGTCAATTTTCTGGATACGGTGCCCCACCTTCAGAAAAATATGGGCCTGCTCCTGTTTAAGGTCCACTAAATTGTCCTTCTTTTCCGGTTGATGCCGGCTGCCTTGTTCCTGGTAGAGGCGCAGTACACTTTTGTAGAAACGCTCAAAAGAAAAGGGCTTCACCAGGTAATCTCTCACCTCCAGGTCAAAAGCTTTTAAGGCATACTGATCATAGGCGGTTGTCAGGATGATCATGGGTTTTGGGTTGAGCATAGGTATAAAGCTCAGGCCATCCAGGTCTGGCATGTTAATATCCAGGAACAGCAGGTCGGGTCTATCTTTCTCAAGTTGGGCAGTTGCTTCCAGGGGGCTCATAAAGGTGCCTTTCAGCTCCAGAAACGGAACTTTGGACAGATACTCTTCCAGTATTTCCTGAGCCAGGTGCTCGTCATCAATTATATAACAGCTGAGCTTCTCTTTCATGCGCTTGCGTGTGCAGATCGTGGATTTTTAATGTAACTATAAAAATTTCACCCAGGTTATCTATCTCCAGACTGTGCTTTTCAGGGTACAATAGCGCCAGTCTTTTCCGGACATTCGGTAGCCCAATGCCACCCGGCTCCTCTAAAGCATTGCCTGCCTTATTTCCGGCCGGGTTCTGGATACGGAAGGTAAGTGTATTTTCTTTTATCTCTACACGCACTTTTATAGCGCCTGGTTCCAGTCGGGCAGGACTGTGTTTGTAGGCATTCTCCAGGAGGTGTATGAACAGCAGCGGAGCAATGTGGCAGGATGCAATGTCTCCTTCTACTTCCAGGTCCACCACCGGACTACTTTTATAACGGAGCTGCTGCAATCCAACATAATCCTGCAGGTAGTGCATCTCTCTTGAAAGGGGCACCGTGGCGGCATTTGACTCATAGATCATGTATCGCATCAGGGATGAAAGACGAAGTACGGCTTCTGGTGCTGTCGATGCCTGTTTGTAAACCAGCGTGTGGATGTTGTTTAAGGTATTGAACAGAAAGTGTGGATTGATCTGCGATTTGAGGTAATGTAGCTCTGACTCCACTGCCTGCTTCTCCAGTTGCTCTTTTTTTATCGTATTAAGCACCAGGTTTTCTGTAACCCTGGCCAACCATCCGAGAAATGTAAAGAGAGGTACTATAGTGACTAAGGTCATTATGTAGTACTGGAAGAAATCTTGCCATACCTCCATTGCTCTTGGATGTAAATACAAGAAGGGCAGAGGGCCTATCAGCACAATGGCTATGAGCCTGCGGTAATAATCTCCTCTCTTCTTCTTTCCCGGGTAGGTTGTCAGCAGATAGAAATTGCCGTAAAAAACAAGCAAGCATGTCAGGATGAAACCAGTGGTTAAGGTAGGCCAGTGGTCACCTTCATTGCTTAGCTGCAAGCTGGCCAGCAGGATAAACAGTGTCCACAGCACAACGTGGACCTGCACAAAGATCTTTTTCACTCTCTCCATAAAGCAAAGATATTTTTCCCGGACACTATCTTACCATCTACTCGGCAGTTGCCTGATTCCAATCTACGAAAACCCCTATTGGCGCTGCAAGCGCTTTGGCGGAAGCATTGCAGCACTTGGTAGATTAATATACAGCAATAGCATATCGCTTTTTGATATCCAGTGGTGTGTTTTTTCCTTTATTCTGAAAACGAGGGGGAAGGCCCTATTAAAGTGCTTTTCTTTCTTCCTGAACAAGCATAATAAAAACAGAAGAACTATGGAAAATCAGCAGATCAGCCTGTCCATCCGGAATATCTCCAAAACCTACGCTAACGGGGTAAAGGCATTAGACAATGTTTCGCTGCACATACCGCCGGGCATGTATGGCCTGCTGGGACCTAACGGTGCCGGCAAGTCCACACTGATGCGCACACTGGCCACGCTGCAGGACCCGGATGAAGGAAGCATACAACTGGGCGAAATAGATGTGCTACGCCAGAAAGAAGAGGTGCGCCAAACGCTGGGCTATTTGCCACAGGAGTTCGGTGTCTACCCAAAAGTAAATGCAGAGGATTTGCTTGATTACTTCGCCGTTTTGAAAGGCATTACCAGCCGCGCTGCCCGCAAAGAAGTAGTGGAGCGTTTACTTAGACAGACAAACCTATGGGACAAGCGCCGGCAGAAGTTGGGCGGCTATTCCGGTGGTATGAAGCAGCGCTTTGGGGTGGCGGTGGCGTTGCTGGGCAACCCTAAATTGCTTATCGTGGATGAACCCACGGCAGGCCTGGACCCGGCGGAGCGCGTGCGTTTCCTGAACCTGCTTAGTGAGTTAGGTGAGAACAGTGTGGTGATCCTATCAACGCATATTGTGGAAGACGTGAGTGAACTCTGCACCAACATGGCGATCATCAACAAAGGGAAAATTTTACTAGAGGCTGAGCCGATGCAGGCTGTAGATGCACTCAAAGAGCGTATCTGGCGCAAACTGGTCTCTAAAAACGAGTTGCATGCACTTGGGGAGGAGCACCAGGTTATTTCTGCCAAACTGTTTAGCGGTCGCACTATTGTACATATTTACAGTGAGGAGAGCCCGGGAAACGGTTATGAGTTGGTGGAGCCGGACCTGGAAGATGTATACTTTAGCACCATGGCGGGCTTTAACACGTCCTGTCAGCAAGTGGAGGAGGTTAGCATATGAAGTTCCGGAAGATCTTTCAAATGGAGTTTGCCTACCAGATACGCAGCATCTCTACCTGGCTGTACTTTTGTATAGTAGCAGTACTTGCTTTTTTATGGGTAATCGCCAATTACTTAAGTGATGCCCGGGAAGGATACTTCTTACTGAATGCGCCTATTGTGATAGCGGCTGTCACCGCGCTATGCATTTTGTTCTGGCTTCCGTTAGGTGGATCCGTAGCAGGCGATGCAGCAGCCCGGGATGTGCAGACACGCATGCATTCGCTTACATATACCACACCAACCAGTAAAGCCACTTACCTGGGAGGGCGGTTCCTTGCCGCTTGTCTTCTCAATTTAATTGTTCTGCTCTCCATTCCGCTGAGCATTTTCTTCTCCCTGTACTTTACCGGTGTGGAGTCTGAAGTGATGGGGCCGTTCCGGTTAACAGCTTACCTGACCAGCTTTTTCTACCTGTTGGTTCCCAACATTTTTATTGTGACGGCCATTCAGTTTTCGTTGGCAGCGCTTACCCGTAGGGCCATGGCGAGCTACCTGGGTGGGGTGCTTCTCTTTGTGTGTGCCTTCGTTTTAGAGTTGGTTCTGCAAGATGCAAAAGCATGGGCAAATCTGATAGATCCCATCAATTTTAGCTTTGTTTTAAATCAAATGTCAGGCGAGTGGAGTCCTCTGGAAATGAATACGCGCCTGCTTGTAATGGAAGGGCCGTTACTCGTTAACCGCTTACTTTGGCTCAGCATTGCAGTTGGCTTATTGGCTTTCACTCATAGTCGCTTTAGGTTTGTTCAGCCTGCAACAAGTATTGGCAAGAAACAGCTTACGCAATCCGTAACAAACCTGCCAGAGCGGGAGTGGCTGAAATGGAGACCGGAGCATACATTAACACAGATAAGGGGTGTATTCGGTTTTACAACGCACATACAGCAGTTACGCGTCATTACCTTGAAGTCGTTTCTGCAGCTCGCAAAAAGTCGTATCGGGCTGCTGTTACTGTTGGTCCTTGCCCTGGTAGTAGGTTTAACCATACCCGAAAATATAGAGGCCAAAGATGTGCCCTTGCTACCCGGAACGGATCAGGTGATAAACTTCCTAACAGCACCTCTGGTAGAAATTAAGTCTTTCTGGATTTTGATTACCCTGCTTACCATTTTTTATACCGGAGAACTGGTTTGGAAGGAGCGAGAAGCAGGTATAAACGAAATCACCAACGCGACTCCGGTACCGGAATGGGTGTTGTTTCTGAGCAGGTTCCTGGCCTTAAGCTTTATGCTTCTGATTTGGCTAGCGTTCCTGATGACTGCAGGCATCGTTGCTCAGAAAACTATAGGTGGCGCACCGGTTGAGATCGGGCTGTACATGAAGACACTTTTCGGGCTTCAGTTGGTTGAATGTCTGCTTCTTGCACTGCTCGCGCTTGTGGTGCATGTGCTGGTCAATCAGAAATACCTCGGCCATTTTTTTTACGCTGCTTGCTTACGGGTTTATCGCGTTTGCCCCTAGTCTTGGCATTAGTCACAAGCTACTCATCTATAGCGCGAGCCCGGCCTGGTCGCACACGCATATGGCCGGCTTTAACTTATCGCTGGAGCCATGGCTGTGGTTTAAGCTATACTGGTTGTCGTGGGCGCTGTTGCTGGCTGTGGTGGCAAAACTGTGCTGGGTTCGGGGCCGGGAAGAAAAACTAAGGTCGCGGTTAAACCTGGTCAAAGGTCGCATCACTCGCCCTACGATCGTAGCTGCTACGGTGGCAGTAGCGGGTATACTGGGATTTGGGGGATTCGTTTTCTATAACACAAATATTCTGAACGACTACCTTTCTGCATCTGAAAAAGCGGAGCTGCAGGCACAGTATGAAAAGCTGTACGCAAAGTACTCCCTTATTCCGCAGCCCCGTCAGACGAGTGCCAGTCTGCAGGTGGAGCTATATCCGGAAGAAAGAAAAGCAACAGTTAAAGGGATATACCTGCTCGTAAACCAGCACAGGGAGCCAATCGATGCTATACATGTAGCCACTGCGCCGGGAGTTGAAACGAAGGCCATAAATTTTGACCAGTCTGCCGCCAGTTCACTTGAAGATGAAGTGCTGGGGTACCGCATTTATACTTTGCAAAAACCACTTCAGCCCGGTGATTCCCTGCAGCTCAGCTTTGAAGTGCAGGTAGGTGGACGTGGCTTTACGAACAGCGGCACTGATGTATCGGTAACACCGCACAGCACCAACTTCCGGAATTATGAATGGCCGCCCGCAATTGGCTATCAATCTTACCGGGAACTGGATGATGCCGTCTCCCGAAAAGAATACGGACTGGCCCCACGTCCCGCAACTCCTTCGCTCTATGATGTGGAGGCACGCCATAATTCGCCGTTTGCCGAGCGTATTTTATTTGAAGCCGTGGTGGGCACGGATGCAGACCAGGTGGTGGTGGCGCCCGGTGAGCTGCAGCGAACTTGGACGGAAGGTGAACGGCGCTACTTTCATTATGCGACAGCTGCTCCTATCCGGAATGAATACTATTTCTTCTCAGCCAACTATGCCGTGCATGAAGGGAAGTGGAAGAACACTGCAGCTGGATCGGGGCAGGATGTCAGCATACAGATTTACTATGATCCGGGTCAGACGCTTAACCTGAAGCGTATGATGAAAAGCGTGCAGGCTTCTTTAGAGTACTACAGCAGTCAATTCGGGGCTTACCCACACCGTTCGATCCGGTTCGTTGCTTATCCAGGATACGGGTTCGGAAATCATGCCGCACCGGTCAACATCACAGCAGGAGAAGCATTCTTTCTGATGAACCCTGATAAAGACAAGCGGAATTTTGACCTGGTAACGGCAGTGGTGGCACACGAGCTGGCGCACCAGTGGTGGGGCAACCAGCTTGACCCGGCCCATGCAGAGGGAGCAGGTTTGCTTTCCGAAAGCCTGGCCTGGTACTCGGCCATGGGGGTGCTGGAAGAGCATTATGGGCCGGAGCATCAAAAGCGGTTGCGAAGCTTTTTACTCGAGGAAAATGAAAACCCCAAAACACGTGCAGCTGTTCCGCTGCTGCAGGCAAATGACTGGTACCAAAATTATCGCAAAGGTCCTTTCGCGCTTTATGCGCTGAGTCAATACATCGGAAGGGATAAGGTAAACGGGGCGCTCCGTACTTTGCTGCAGAAGCATGGTTCCGGACAGCCTCCGCTGGCTACCTCACTTGATCTGTATCAGGAGCTGCAGGCGGTAACACCTGACTCTCTCCAAGCCCTGCTTCATGATCTTTTTGAGAAGAACACCTTTTGGGAGCTGAGTACTAAGCAGGCCACGGCCAGGCAGGTGCAACCCGGTAAGTGGCAGGTGACCCTTGATGTACAGGCACGGAAGTTTGTGGTTGACAGTATAGGAGTGGAGACTAGTTTACAGATGAAAGATTGGATAGAAGTTAGCGTATTTGCTCCTGCCAAATCAGATCAGAGTCAAGGAGAAGTGCTTTACCAGAAGAAGCATTTCATAAGTTCAGATAAGCAGACGATTACGGTGATGGTACAACGCAAACCTGCCCGTGCAGGCATAGATCCTGACAACCTGCTTATTGACTGGGAGTTAAATGACAATATCGTAGAGGTTCAGTTGGGAAAGAGCGTCCATTAACCATGGTAGTTTGACAGCCCTACTTTCAGATGCGACGTATTTATAAGCTGCCAAAAGCCGGCTGGTTATTTAGATAAGGTTATAGAAAATGGGAGCGAACTCGTATCAGCGACAACCTAATTTCCTGCTCATAGTAGTGGATGACATGGGCTATTCTGACTGCCAGCCTTTTGGCGGCGAGATCAGGACACCCAATTTGCAGCAGCTGGCGGACAACGGCGTCCGCTTCCGTAATTTCCATACCTCATCGTTGTGCGCCCCCACACGGGCCATGCTGCTGTCCGGCTGCGACAACCACCAGGCAGGTTTAGGCAATATGCCCACGGCACATGCCACCAATCAGTACATGCAGCCTGGCTACGAAGGCTACCTGACCAGGGACGTGCTCACAATTCCTGAGATACTGAAAGAGACCGGCTACCATACCTATATGGCGGGCAAGTGGCACCTGGGCGAACTGGAGGGGCAGCGGCCCCATGACAGGGGCTTTGAGCGGGTATTCTCTTTTTTAGGAGGTGGCGTCAGTCACTTCAACGATCAGCGTGCCCTGAGTGAATTTGAAGAGCCCCATACCAAATACTCTGAAAACGGAGAGACGGTCGCGCATCTGCCAGCTGACTTCTATACATCTGACTATTTTACTGATAAGATGATCCGGTATATAACGGAGCAGCAGGATGGCGATCCGTTTTTTGCCTACCTGGCTTTTACTGCGCCGCATGACCCCTTGCAGGTGCCGGATGCCTGGCTCGATAAATACAAAGGCGTGTATGACGGAGGGTACGATGCCATTCGGAAGCAGCGCCTGCAACAGATGAAGGAACTGGCACTGATACCGGATGAACTAACGAAGAACGAAGGCAGCGGCCACTTTGAGAAGTGGGAAGAGTTGACACAGGAAGAACAAAAAGAGGCGGCCAGGAAAATGGAGATCTATGCTGCCATGATTGAAAATCTGGACTGGAATCTGGGACGTTTGTTCGATAAGTTGAAAGATACCAACAAGTTTGACGATACCATCATTTTCTTTCTCTCCGATAACGGCGCCAATCCGAAGGAGCCTCACTTTTATGCCCCAAACACAAAAGAATCCATCGCAGAGGAGTATGACAACAGTTTAGAGAATATGGGCAGGATCAACTCGTTTGTTTCCATCGGTGGTGCCTGGGCCGAGGTGGCCAATACCCCTTTGTCGTACTTCAAACTCACAACCTACGAAGGCGGCACACAAACACCCTTTCTAGTCTCGGGCAGGCGCATGCACAAACGCGGCACGGTCACAGATGAGATGCTGCACGTTACAGATATTCTGCCCACCATACTGGACTATGCCAATGTTACCTACCCCAATAACAAGCCCGGCTTAAAGCCGCTTTACGGCACTTCGCTGAAGCCCTATCTGCAAGAGGAAACTAAACAGCCGGTGCGTACCGCTTTTGACGTACTGGGCTTTGAGATAACCGAGTGCAAAGCCATTTTGAAAGGGGACTGGAAGCTGATCTTTATGCCGCCACCCTACGGGAAGGGGGACGAATGGCATTTGTATAACCTGAAGGAGGACCTGAAAGAGGAAAACAATGTGGCTGCGAAGTTTCCGGAAAAATTCAGTGAATTGAAAGCTGAATGGAAAGCCTATGCGCTCTCGGTGGGGTACATCAAAGCCAGCGATGAACGGGCAGTAGACAAATTGGGTTATAAGGAGTTTTACCGCTTTGATCCGAAACACCGGATTGAGCTTGAAGGGGGAAAAGGAAATTCAGCGGGAAGCAGCCAGGAGCCCACTGGCCTGATGGATTGAAATACGCAGACCGTCCCGCGCCCGAAGAGTGGACCGAGCGGCTAAGCCAGATCGGTCCCCCGACGTCGGGTTACGTGAACCGCCGT
>NZ_AKIS01000094.1:0-7567 GCF_000277005.1 Pontibacter sp. BAB1700
AATGTATTTTGAAGATGAGTCTGTTTGTGATATTGCTTATCCCTCTCAAGCAAATAGTAAATATTGTCATTTGAATTTGATAAATAAGATAGAAATTCAAAATCTAAAGATTCTTTTTTCAATATTTCTGTAAGCCTAATGTCTGTTGGAAAAGGACTTTCAAAGAAGATAACATCATTTGAGTAATTCTCTACTTGAGATTGAATATTATTTCTACCAACCCAAGCTCTTGGTTTTTTCTTCGATTCTTCTAATAAAGTAATGGTCTTACTTGCAATATTGTTAGGTCCAAAACCAAACAATAAAAAATTTGATACTTTTTCTGCAGTTTTTTTCATTTATATTTATGACCAACATTCTAAAATAGTATTCTGGCGTTCCTATTGTTTCATTCTGTATTTTATGTCATACACTTAGGTTGAACGCTTGGAAACCTAGCTATTTTATTAAAATACTGGATCGAATTATTTAACCTAAATTGTATTTTTTTTCTAGTATATTCTATCTGCACCAAATTAGAAATAACTTATTACTTGTTGTTGAACAATAGTCAAACTAAAGGTTCTCCCTTTTTAAATGCTCGCTTAGCTTTTGTACCTATTAGGTCAAATAATAATTTAGGATGTAAACCATAGCCAGGTCTTACTGATTTAATATTTTCATAAGTAAAGACCTCTCCTTCTGCAATATCGTTGGTTACAAAAAGAGAACGACGTCTTAGTTTATTTCTTTCACTAACTTCGTATACAACTTTACCAAGTGCCGCTTCAGTTGCTCTTACAACCCTGACCATTTCGGTAAATTCGTGAGGTTCCATTGAAAAAGCTGAATCTGGTCCTCCTAACTTCCTATCTAAAATAAAATGTTTCTCTACTACTTTAGCGCCTAATGCGACAGCTACTGTAGGAACTATGCTCCCCATTGTATGGTCAGACACCCCCACATTAACATCAAAACGCTGCTTCAAATCAGGTATGGTAAGTAGGTTTGCTGCTTCTACAGGTGCTGGATATTCAGAAGTGCACTTTAGAAGAGTAATTTTGTTATTACCTTCTTCTCTACAAGTCTTAACAGCTAATTCTATATCGCCTATTTCAGCTACACCTGTTGATATAATTATAGGCTTTCCTTTACTGGCTACATACTTAATAAGGGGTATATCTGTAATTTCAAACGAAGCAATTTTATACAAAGGTACCTCTATAGACTCTAAAAAGTCTACCCCTTCTATATCAAATGGAGATGAGAAGAAAACTAATCCTAAATCCTCAGCAACTTTCTTTAATTTAGGTTGCCACTCGTAAGGCATTGATGCTTGAGTATAAAGTTCATACAATCTAGTTCCTTTCCATAATCCATCTTTGAGTGGGCCAAAATATTCATTATCTACATCAAGAGTTAGTGAATCAGCCGTATAAGTTTGAATTTTAACAGCATTTGCTCCCGTTTTAGCTATTTCTTCTATTGTTTTAACAGCTAAAGAGAAATCATTGTTATGATTTGCAGATAGCTCAGCTATAATGAAAACTTTATTATTCATATTATATTCATAGACTTAAAAAATCTCTTAGCTCCTCTATCAGCTAAGTATGGTTTATGTACTTGAATTAAATCTAAATCAGGGTTATGATTGCCTTCTATTATAACAAACCCCTCTTCTGTTACTAAAATATCCCAACCTACATAGTTAAATGATGGGTATTTAGATAAGAAGGTCAACATCTCTTTTTTTATGAGATTCCAATGTGGTAAAGTTATACTTTCAAAATTCACTTGGCTGTCTGGATGAAGATGACCTTTTAATGGTAAACCATTAGAATTTCGGCTTACCCATGGCGATAGTTTTCCTGACTCATAATCTATCAAAGAAACCATTCCTCCTTGAGAAAAATTATCAAAGGGTATAGATTCTGACCAGCCTACCCTTAGAACCCCAGCAAAAATACTTGCCGTAGCGCTCTCATCTACTAAGGTAACTAAGCGTATCGTATTGATTGTTGAAGGATATATCTTTGACAGCTCCTTATGTTGCTCATGGTATCGAAAGATTCCATATTCATTTAGATTTTTAATTCGATTTAGCAATATATCTTCTTTTTGTATCTCGTTTTGGATTAAGATATTATTACCATCAAAGTCTATAAAAAGTATACCTTGGCCTTTCCCCCCCTGCAGTGGCTTTAATACTAGTTTAGTCTTACTATATATTTGTTTTAGAAAGATTTCATAATTATACTCTTTGTTGATACCAACAATATTGCCATGGTGTATGATACCAAACAGCTCTGGAGTTGGTAGTTTTCCGTTTATAAATGAATAAAATAAAAGCTTATCATGTAATATTGGCCAATAGCATTGATTTGTATTTAATGTAATTTTATACCTTATTGAGTCAGGTAGATAATTGATCCAATTATTAAAATTAAGCTTATATAAAATGATGTTTTTTGTGTCAAACCCTTTACTCCATAAATAGAAAAGCTTAAATATATTAATGCGCTGTATAGACCGATTAAATACATTTTTTTTTAGAAAATCAGTGTAAGAGAATTTGGTAAGCTTTAATTTCATAAGCTTCTATATTTTTGAAGAATAAAGTCTACGGCCCTTTTTGCACCATTGGAATCTATACTTTGAAGAGCTACTTTACTAAATTTATCTCTTTCATTAACAGTCATAAATTTGACTAATTCCTTTTTAAACTTTCTGCCAAAATTTTCATCTGTTATTTTACCACAATATTTGATAGCTCCTAATTTGCTCCATGTTAGAGCATTCTTTACTTGATTATCAGCAGTTGAAATAGCAATAGTAGGTAGCCCTATCAAAACAGACTCATTTAGCGTCTGACCTCCATTTGTAATCATTAAATCAGTAGTAAATAATTGTTTAATGTAATCTTCACTCGAAAACAAATTCATAAAACTCACTTTTTCAAAAGTGACATTTTTTTCATTTTTTTTAACTTTCCCAAATACCGATACATAAACATTAGGAAATACATTCTGAATAATTCTTAGTAAGGAAACAATTATCTGCTCTTCAACAAATCCACCCAATGAGATAGTTATATTTTCGATTTCGTTTTTTACTAAATACTCGGGTAACCTCCAGAACTCTTTTCTAAACAATATGTAAGGTGACCCACTTAGCACATTGCTAGCTTTTAGATCAGGTATTTGTATTTCTCTTCCATATATACTTCCTATCACTACAATACCGTTCTCTACATATTTTTGCATTGCATCTGTTATTGAAACAGGCAATTTAGATTTAGAAGAAAGGCTTTCTAACTGTGAATTTTCTATTTGATATGTATCAAAGATACTAATATCACTTTCTTCTATCTGTTGTATTGAAAGTTCGGCTATCTCCCAGTCTATATGTTCAACATCGTATGGAAAATTTGTAATAGATTTATTACCTCTAATCAGAAATTTAATGCTGCATTTATTTTCCGCAAAAGCATCCGCCAACGCCCTACACCTATTGACATGCCCTATTCCAACATTTTGCCCATATTCTGTTAAAAAAAGAACTTTGATCACAGAAACCTATTTTAATATTCTTAGGTAAGTGGCTTTTTGTAGCTTCATTACAGTAAAATCATCACTACTTTTACTATTTGATATTACTTCGAAGCCTAGAGCAAGATTTGATTCAAGCACTTGTGTATTATTTGATTTGTTTTTAGTGTAAATTACTTCTTGTTTAACCTCATTAAACCAAAAATCAAACAATGTATATTTAGCTTTGCTTCCAATGCCTTTTCCCCTATATTGCTTATCGCCAATAAGAGCGCCATATTCTGGCATTGTAGATAAGTTCTTTATACTGAAGACTCCTATTGGGTTCTGATCTATCAGTACAAGATCTATCCTATCCATTGCATTATAGTTATTTATAAATTTCGTTTGCTCTTTTTTTTGTAGCCTATTTTGTTGCTCAAAGAAAATTAAGTTCTCAGGGTCGTTTCTCCACTTTACTATTGAGGAAGTATGAGCATGAGATATTAATTCCCACCTGTTTCCTTCAACAGGAGCAAGTCGAGATAACTTATCGATGCAAATCTGTTTTATTTTGCTCATGGACATATTTAAATTTCACTTCAGCAATTTCCCAGTCTTCTATAGTGTCAATATCTTGAAAGTACTTCCTATTTAGGATATAACCTTTAATGCTTTCACTAAAAAAGCTCTTGTGCTTTAAATAATGTTTTATGTCTGCCCAATAAAACTGGCCTGCATCATGATAGTAACTAGATAAATCTTGACTTCGCTTCGAATATAACTCAGGGTAACTTTTAAATAGTTTCTCTTCTTCTAAATGAAGTGACCTCTGAATTGGAAACTCATATTCAACGATGGAGATAACAGATTTAAAACCATCCTGTATTATTTGAAATGAATCAATTAAATGTTTTGATTGAATTAAAGGAGCTGTTGGGAGGATACATGCGAATGACTTAAAATCCATTCCTTGTTCTTTGTACCTATCCAATACTTCTAACAACACATCTTTTAATGGAGCATAGTCATTTGAATTGTCACTGCTCCGAAAGAATGGCACTTCCGCTCCGTACTTTACAGCTACAGCAGCAATTTCCTCATCATCAGTCGAAACCATAACTTTATCAAACAGGCCAGATGCCAAAGCTGTCTCAATTGAATATGCTATAATTGGTTTCCCCAAAAAGTCCCGAATATTCTTGCGAGGAATTCTTTTACTACCCCCTCTTGCTGGAATGATCGCTACATTACTCATCTTAGAAACTCCTTCACCTTCTCAATTACGAATTGCTGCTCCTCGTCCGTCAGCGTCGGGTACATCGGCAGACTCAGGCAGGCTTCGTAGTAACGCTCAGCCTTCGGGAAGTCACCTTTCCTGTAGCCCAGACTGCGGTAGTAAGGCATGGTGTGGGCAGGGATGTAGTGCACCTGCGCAAAGATCTGGTGCTCGCGCAGGAAATCGTAAAGCCCCTTGCGGTCAGCCACCTGAATCACGTACAAGTGGTAGGCGTGGCCTGTCTCACCCGCATCGGTCACAGCCGCCGGATTGGTGCCTAGCACGGCTATACCTTTCGCGTCTGCAAAAGCTTCATCGTATACCCTGGCGATCTGCCTTCTGCGGGCCATGCCCTCGTCGGCGCGGCTCAGCTGCGAAATGCCCAGGGCGCAGAGCATGTCGGGAATTCTATAGTTATAGCCCAGTTCCTGCATCTCCATGTACCAGCCGCCGTGATTCTCCTCCATAAGGTCCGCATCGCGCGTGATGCCGTGGGTGCGGTAAAGCAGCAGCTTTTTGTAGAGCGCCTCATCATTGGTGGTCACCATGCCGCCCTCGCTCGTGGCGATATGCTTGACGGGGTGGAAGGAGAAAATGGCCAGCTCGGCCAACTTACCGTTGCCGCAGAACTGCTTCTCGCCCTGGCTGTCGATAAAGAAGCCGCCCGGAGAGTGGGCCGCGTCCTCGATGATCCACAGTCCGTGCTCGTCGGCCAGTTGGCGCAGCTCTTCCAGGTTCACCGGGTTGCCGGCAAAGTCCACAGGGATGATGCCGCTGTAGAAGCCTCTGGGTTTGCTCTCCACCATCTGCCGCACCTGCTCAACGTCGATCAAAGCCGTAGCCGGGTCGATGTCAGCAAACTCCACCGTGCCGCCGCAGTAGCGCACACAGTTGGCCGAGGCCACGAAGGTGATGGGGGTGGTGATCACACGCGAGTTCTCGTTCACGCCCAGCGCCATGGCGCAGAGGTGCAGGGCGGCCGTGCCGTTGCTCACGGCCACGGCGTACTTGGCACCTACGTAGTGTGCGAATGCCTGCTCAAACTCCGCCACCTTCGGCCCCTGCGTCAGGAAGTCCGACTGCAGCGTCTCCACCACCGCCTGTATGTCGGCCTCGGTGATGTGCTGGCGTCCGTAAGGTATAGGATTATTTAGCATAATGAAAAGGTTTCATCAACGTGCTCTTTAATTAATTCTCTTAGCTCTTCCACTGAAACCCATTCATCATTGTCTCCAGAGTTATATCTGAAGCCTGCTGGCACCCTTTCGGCATTAAACTCCTTTATGAAGTCTTCCACATTCCATCTAGGTATAGCAGGTATGATCGCATAATATCTGCCTAGATCATAGGTATAAAATGAATCTGATGAGGTAATCATTTCTTCGTGAATCTTCTCGCCAGGTCTAATACCTACGATCTTTTGCTCACATTCAGGGCCTATTGCTTCAGCCACATCTGTGATTTTATAAGAAGGAATTTTAGGCACAAATATTTCACCACCCCAAGCAGTCTCTAGGGCATGCATTACCATGTCGACACCACCTTGTAAGCTAATATTAAAGCGAGTCATAGTAACATCGGTGATAGGCAGTACACCTTCTTTTCTTTTATTTAGAAAGAAGGGTATAACAGAACCATTTGACCCCATTACATTGCCATAACGAACTACAGAGAAACGTATAGGATTCCAGCCTTTAATATTATTCGCTGCGACAAAGAGCTTGTCAGAGGCAAGTTTAGTCGCACCATAAAGGTTGATCGGTGCCGCTGCTTTGTCTGTTGATAGAGCTACAACACGCTCAACATCAGTTTCTAAACAAGCATTAATAATATTTTCTGCTCCTAAAATATTAGTCTTAACACATTCCATTGGGTTATACTCAGCAATTGGAACGTGCTTCATAGCAGCAGCATGGATAACATAATCTATCCCTTTCAATGCTCTTTTCACTCGATCATAATCTCTCACATCGCCTATAAAAAAGCGGACCTGAGGATATTGATCGTGGGGATACTCCTGAGCCATGTTAAACTGCTTTTGCTCATCACGTGAGAAAATTACGAGTCTTTTAATGTCAGGATAATTACTAAGTATGTGTTTTGTAAGGGCTTTACCTAATGACCCGGTTCCTCCGGTTATTAATATTGATTTGCCAGTTAACATTACTTTATGTATAATTATTTTTTTATAGTTATTTGAAAGATTTACGCTAATAGATTTTTACCATATAGCATTTTATTCTCTTTAAAAAGGAGATTAGGTGAGGCTCCAAATACTAATGCATTATCTGGAATATCTGTATCCTTAATGAATGTGTTCGCCGCAACTACAACATTATTTCCTACATTGCAATTTCCTAATATCTTTGAGTATGCTAACATTTTAACATTTTCACCTATCTTAGGAAAGATCCCTTTATTATTGCCTACAGTACAGCCTTGACTAAAAGAAAAGTAGTTTCCATACTCTGCTCTTCCCATAACACTTCCTACAGGATGATCTAACATAAATATTTCTGGCAAACTAATTTCGTAAAATAAGTCACAGGAATTGAGTGTCTTATTTAGAAAGTAAATTCGATCCGCAAGTGTTCTATTGTCACCTGTTAAATAAATGGAATTTGATAAGTAATATAGAAATATTGTGTATTGGCCTGAGTGAAAAGGATTAAAATATGTTTCTCCGTTTTTTGAATAATATTTATTCCTTGACCTGGAAAAGCATTTTTCACTTCTAATAAGAGCGATTTCTATTAAATCTTTTAGTATTAATTTTTCTTCA